>JAFEGF010000035.1 GCA_018240225.1 Verrucomicrobiota bacterium | reverse complement strand
GATCGTAAAGACCATATTGGAGATCACTGCTAAGGAACCGCAAATCTCCCAAACGGAATTAGAGCATAAAGCCAAAGAGGCCCTGCATGCCTTGCACGATTTACCCAGCTTCTCCTCTTTAGATGCAATGACGGCCAACGTCTCAGCCCTCCTTGCGGAAAAGCAATACCAGACCTCCACATTCCATACCCACTTCTTCTCCGAACAAAAGAGCGCAATCCTGAACTTTATCCGCCGCCACAGCTCCCTTTGCAAGTCCTCTTTAATGACTCCTCAGCTCACTGATCTTGTCAGAAGGATCACAGCCCTTTATACATTAGTATCGCAGCTTCCCAAGACAATCACAGAAGAAGAGCTCAAGCAAGCAATCCTCTCCTGCTACCCAACGATCAAAGCCGACCGCCCTCCCCTTCCTCAAGCCCTTTACGCCTTTATTTCGGCGGAGCTTGTCCTTCTTAATAAAGATGAGGACAACCAGCCGGTCGACTATGTCATCCAGAATATCTGGTCTGCTTATCAAGAAGCGATCCTGCTTCCCGAGCTAAAAGCCAAAGAGACCAATATACTTGAAATTGTGATCTGGAAATCACTATCGGAAACAGAGGGGCTTTTAGAAAAACTACCTTACAGGATCGGCCAGAGGATCGAGGAGGAGATTGCGAATCTCATCATCGACAACCCGACTCAAAGCTTTTCAGCAATCGTCCAAGCGTCGGTCGAGTTCTTCAGAAGGGCAAAAGAGCTTGTCTTATTGAAAAAGTGGTCGGAAATCGAGAGAAAAATCCATATGTGGGCCATTCAAGGCGACATGCTCTGCCGCTGGATCCGTCTTGATCCCGGCAGCCCGCTGCTTAAATTGATCATCGAAAAGTTCAAGTCGATTAAAACTCCAGCTAAAGAGATCAACCACCAGACCTTTGTAAGCGAGATCGCCCAGCAGTTCCTCAAAGAGCATCCTGAGCTGACGATTTACGCAGGCCAGCTCGCCTTGCGCATCTGGATCCTGTACAAATATGCCTGGTATGCCCTGTTCGCTCAAGAAAAAGAGTCTTCCTATGACCGGTTCATCCAGTGGCACATCAGCTACTTTTTAAGCCGCCCGTTCAAAATCACGCCGGAGCATCTCTTTAAGCAAATGGAAGAGGTGATCAAAAAATCGATCCCATTGGCCCCCTTTAATGCAGAAAGGATCAAGGCGCTAATCCTTGCGATGGAAAAAGAGCCAGAGGCCCCATCCGATAAATGGGATGCTCAAGATTTGGCCCATGGAGAATAGGGCTGCATCATTGAGATAAACGCTCTGCTCCTCTTTGTAGTACTCAAGAAAAAACCTCGCAGTAAAAGTCAGCACTAAGAACAATCCGCTCATCTTACCTTCCTTGCGCAGGAATGGCTTCTTGATCCATAAGAACAAAAAGATGAAAAAGATCAGGGCGTAAGCGACGGCTTCATAGAGCTGGACGGGGTGCCGTGGAACGGCAGGCCCGCCATCCGCTGGATGGCCGAAAATAACAGCCCAAGGAACTTCTGTTGGCTTTCCTAAAATTTCCTGGTTGAAAAAGTTGCCAAGCCGGATGCAGACTGCTGCAAATGCCGTGGGGATCACGATCAGGTCTAGGATCTTGATCAAGGAAAAAAACGGATAAGAGCGGCGCAGCGACCTGTCGACAAAGACAAGGGCGCAAAGGATGCCGACCGCTCCTCCATGGCTGGCAAGCCCCCCTTCCCAAACTCGAAAAAAGGAGCTGGGATCATCGAAAAGCAATCTCCAATCTTGGTAAAACAGCACATCCCCGACCCGGGCACCGATAAGGGTTCCCATGATCACGTACAATGTCAGCTTCTCTGCTACCCCTCTAGCCCTTTGTTTCAAGGTCTTGAGGTATGGCTTGAAGACTTGTTCCATGGCAAACCGATGCCGCAGGCGCTGCTGGCTCGTCTCGCTGCTGCACCTCTGATACCACTTTAATTGCCCTTGAGCAGAAGAATCCTTTGAGAGGCTGCCTTCCCATTTCTCATCTTTGATTAACGCATTTAATCCCCGGACAATCCCCTGCTGCAGCCCTTTTGATGGGAATTCCCCAGCCTGGTAAGACTTGATTTGGTGCTGGACATCGGCAGAGCAGTGGTTAAAAAGGCGTTTGAAGAGATCTTTGCCTTGATCCCGATTTTTTAGGCTTTGGGCCAGCTTTGACCAATCGGCAATATCTGCATGGAATACTTCTGAATGATAGAGAAAATACCGATTCAGCAGGTAGACTAAGATCCAATAAGCGATGAAAAAGCCGAAAGCGAACAAAAATCCATACCATAAGATAGGACGCTCGAGGAACGGTATGTTGAAGTTAAACATCGCCCGGTCTGGATCCCAGTGCAAATAACCGATCAGCATGAGAAAACCCTATGTATAAAATAAAAATTGCAACAGTCGGCAAAGCTAAGGAAAGCTGGCTCCAGGATGCACTAGAGGAATACGCAGCGCGCCTTAAGCCTTTTGCGGCAATCGAATGGATCTTAGCGAAAAACAGTGAGAAATTAAAGCAATTCTTGAAAGAAGAAACGACCTATATCTGTTTGGACCCGAAGGGCAAGCTCTATACGAGCGAGCAGTTCTCCAGCTTCCTCATCAGCAAGCTTCAAGACCAGGGATCGCGCCTCACCTTCGTGATCGGGGATGCAGAAGGTCTTCCTCCAGAGATCAGGCAAGGCGCGGCGGCGCTGCTCTCGCTTTCCCTAATGACCTTCACCCATCAAATAACAAGGCTGATCCTTCTGGAACAGCTCTATCGGGCCATCGAGATCGACAGAGGCACAGCCTACCACAAATAAACTGCCTCTATATTTGATCTGCTGTAACGAATTCCATAAACTTGATCGGTTCATGGACGTCGTGAATATCTCTGACTTCAAAAACAGCGACAGCCCCATTGGGCAAAAGGTTCCTTTCGAAGAACATAGGATAAAGACCGTTTTCGTCTTTTTCGAGCTTTCCTCGGGAAATCTCCGACATCATGACAAGGACCTGCATTACAGCATTGTGGCAGCCAATGGTAATCGTCCTGACTTCGTCCGATTTCTTATGCCGCTCGACTAACTCGAAGATTTGCTCTGAAACTCTGTTCCATAGCTGCATAAATGTCTCTGCTTTTTCTTCTGAAAAAGGGGTAATTTTCCATTTGAAGAACGGATCGATTTCTTGGCCAAGATGATCCTCTTTCCATTGTACGACCGCTTTTTCTACAAATTCTTTCCAAACCTCATTCCTGTTTTTAGCAAGCAATACGCCATCCACTCCGCCATGATCGATCTCCCGAAATTTTGGCAAAGCGATAATGGTTACAGAGTCGCCAAGCGCTATCTGAGCAGTCCTATGGGCACGGTCTAAATCGGAACAATAATGGCCGTCTACATCGGGAAAACGAGCCCTTAGCAGCTCTCCGACTTTTACAGCTTGAGCTTCTCCGGCTTCAGTCAAGGGCGGGTTTGAGCTTCCTCCGGAGATCACACCCATTTTGTTATGCGGTGTCTCTCCATGGCGATAAAGGACAACTTTCACAGAACTTGTTGCCACATGGTCTGCAGTCACAGGCATAGTAATAGCCATATTTCCTCCGATAAATAAAAAGTTTATCTATTTTAGATTATTTCGCATTAATTCCAATAATAAAATCCATTTTTTAAAACAATTCTTTTGAGAATCTGTTTCTTTACGTCTGAGAGGCAAAACAACTCAAACCCTAGAAAAAAGAATGGATGGAAGAAACACAAGAGATCATGGATCGTTTCTTAACCTAGGTCAATGAGGATAATTTTTCGTTCGGGGTATCTTCTATTTTATAAGAAACAAGGAGAAGATCCGATGAACATCGCAAGAACATTACAGACCCTATTTGGACTGCTTTTAATTCTATTTGGCCTTAATAGTTTTTTTGGCTTTCTGCCTATCCCTGAAAAACAGGGGTTCGCCTTTGAATTTTTGAAAACGCTGCATGAAGCAAAGTACCTATTTCCCTTGATAGCAACGATCATGACAACAGCAGGGACCTTGCTTGTCATGAACAAATGGGTTGCTTTCGCTCTTCTAATCCAACTGCCCATCTCGGTCAATATATTTGCCTTTCATCTCTTCCACGATTGGCAAGGACTGATCCCTGCATGGATTCTTTTTGCCCTGAACAATTTTTTAATTTTCAGAAAACTGAATCATTTTAAAGCACTTTTTAACAACCAAGGATAATCGATATGACAAAGCATAAATGGGCTAAATTCCTCATTTCTTTCTGCGTTTTAACGACCATTGTTCTTCCATCGATCATGGACTTGAACAGCACCCACATGACGAACCCCTTATGGGCGCCCCATGCAAGGTTCCATTGGTCGATTCAATGGTATTCCATAACGATGCTCAATGCGATCGCGTTGTACTTGATATGGGGCCGCTATGATGGTTCAGGCTCTCGCCTCTCTATCGTTATGGCCGGCCTGGCTCCAATCTTTTTTTGGGGTAACTTTTTCCCTAGCTTGCTCATGCCTGGGACATCTCCATGGCCAGATGGGATCGAACCATTTGCAAGCGTTCCTCCCAATGTCTATATCGCTGCATTAATTACAGGTTTAAGCGTTCTGGGAATATGGCTTGACGCCCGATCAAGAGCTGGCTGCCGGTTGAGCGCGGATCCTTGAAAGGGATTCGGGAGCAATCCCCAGATAAGTGGCAATGTGATATTGAGGAACTCTCTGGGATAAACCTGGAAAATCAGCTAAAAACCGCCGGTACCTCTCTTGGGCCGAGCATTTGAGCAATTCGATCTCTTTTTGCTCTTTTCGATAGAACAACTGCTCGGCCATCCGCTTTGCAAACATCTGCCAGAGCGGGTGGTGTTCAAACAAAGGCTGGACGTCCGACTTGTTCCAAGCCCAAACCTGAGAAGTTTCCAGGGCCTCGATCCAAATTTCAGAGGGCTTTTGGAGCATAAAGCTTGTGTACGCAGTACAAAAAGGGTTTTGGAAATCGACTGCGAAATCTTTTGTGATCTCTTTTCCCTCATGCAAAAGATAATAGCGGAAAAGCCCTTGATGAATAAAGAGCAGCGTCTTACAGACCTGCCCTTCTTTAACAAACAATTTTTCCTTCTGAAACTCTAAGCTCTTAGCCTTTGAAGAGAACAGCCTGATGTCATCTTCAGATGCATCAGGAACAATCTTGTGAATAAAAGTGCGAAAACGCTCCAGCTCGGCATCCACAGGATTTAACCTAGGAACCATTGGACTGTTGTTTGCGAAAAGCAAATCCCAAACGGAAATAGCCCAAGGCCCCGTTCATAAGTGCTGAACCGATCGCAACATCCACCAATCCCCTCACTTCCAATGGAAGCTTGAACCATTTCAAGCTCATACCCAGCAAGACCATGAATCCGATCAAGGCCAGATATCGAACGCCGTAGACTTGGGAAATCTTGATCGGAAGAGGCAAAGAAATGATCCTCTGCACAACCCTCTGGACAGTTTTTGACAAGACAAAACGCCCCTTAAGGAACCCGAGCATCAGTCCTAATACAATCAGGAGCAGTCCAGCCTGCTCTCTGCTTCCTGCAATAGGAGAGAACAGTGCTATTAAAGAACTGGTATCATTGACTGCACTTGTCGCAGTCCCAACAATAAAATGCATGCCAAGAGACAGCAGATAGATTCCGATCCCGAACCAGACAAGGCCGGAAAACAGGATCAATTTAAAATGGTTCAGCTTCATGTCCCCTCCAACTGGGTTGAACTCGGCTTTGCGCATGTTTGCTCTTGAAGCGCTCAGACCAAACATGCGCAAAGCCGAGTTGAAATGGAAAGTATATCATTTTCATCTCCCATTGAGAAATCAAATTTATAGGCAATGCGTTCCTGCTATCGACAAAAATCTTTAGCAACTCTACAATCCGTCACATCACTCTAATAATTAGGGAGCACATATGAATATATCGCTGACGTTCTTACGCTTGTTCTTCGTGATCTTAAGTATTTTCTTTATGACCACATTTATGGTATCAAGCCCAACTGGGACAGCGCATACAAATGCCCTAATTGGAGTCGTGTTCGGCTTGATCTTCGGCTTCTTGCTGATCGGGTTCGACCTTCTTTTCAAAAGGTTCAACCTCCGCTCGTTCAATATTGCCATTATCGGGATCTTCATCGGCTATTTGATGGGAGAGGCCCTTGTCCTAGTTTTCGATGCCGTCCTCGATATCAGCCGCATTTCGATTGTCTTGCAGCCTCAAACGCTTGAAATCATTAAGATCGCCCTCTTCCTCTTCGGCACTTATCTTGGAACGATCATGACCCTCCGCTCCTCTGATGAGCTCTATGTCAGCATCCCCTTTGTCAAATTCGCTCCATCTACCCAAAAGAAAAAAGACCTGATCATCGATAGTTCCGTCCTTTCTGATGCGCGGATCATCGACCTTGCGGCAACAGGCCTTTTGGACCATCAGCTGATCATCCCCCGTTTCATCATTAAAGAACTGTATGCATTCGCAGAAATTGGCGATGAGATCTCCAAATCGAAGGCGCGCCGATCGCTCGAAGTCATTAAAAAACTCGAAGCGGTCCCTGAGCTCGACCTCCGGTTCAACGATACCGATTTCCCAGAAGTGAAAGATTCCCATGGAAAGCTCATCCGCTTAGCCCGTCTTTTAGATGGAAATATCCTCACAGCGGACATCAGCCGGATCCAAACAGCATCGGTCGAAGGGATCAGGATCATCAACATCCACTCCCTTTCGAATGCGCTTAAGCCCCTCATGCAAGCTGGCGAGTACATTAAGATCAAGATCCAGCGTTATGGAAAAGAGCCTCGCCAAGGCGTTGGCTATCTCGATGACGGCACAATGGTCGTCGTCAATGGCGGCGGCAACTATATCGGCGAGACCATCGATGCTAAAGTCCTCTCCGTAAAACACACCACATCAGGCAGGATGATCTTCTGCAACGCTTGCGACGACGAATCCCTATCCCACGAATATGATGAAGATGAGGAACATGACGAACGCTGAGAAAGGATCAATCCTAGGAATAGGCAACGACATCATCGAAATCGAACGGATCCGGGGGAGCATCGATAACCATGGCTACCGGTTGATCTCCCGCCTGTTTACGGTCAAAGAGCAAGATTATTGCTTAAAGTACAAAGATCCGATCCCCCATTTCGCAGGACGGTTTTCCGCTAAAGAAGCGATCGTCAAAGCGCTTGGCACCGGTTTTGGAGAGCATGCATCCTGGCTCGATCTCGAGATCGTCAATGACAAGGCTGGCAAGCCTTATGTCAACTTCTCTGAAAAGCTTCAAGAGCGGCTGAAAAACACTTCCATGCAGATTTCAATCAGCCACTGCCAGCTTTACGTCACCGCTGTCGCCATCTGGTTCCAAAACTAACCAATGTAGAATAGACAAGATCGAGATTTTCTTGGATCTTTGCCCGAAGAATAGACACGTCGGGTGACAAGCGCTGCGCCAGTGTCCCCTGCGTCCGGTTTGCGGCCAAGGTCGCTTTACCTGCTTTGCACTCTAAAGGTCCACTGGACCTTCTCGCGTCGACTCGCAGGACCAATTTTCAATGTATACCCTGAAAATGCTACTCCTCAAATTACAGGCAAAATTCCTATGTCCTAATGGCTAATCTTTTAGGATTCACATGAGAAGAAGCTTAGCTATAATAGAAAAAGAATCGTTCTGCGAGTCGACGCGAAAAGGATCCCGCCAAATCGAGACGAAGTCCGGGCGGGAATCGAGCGCTACGAGCAGCCGATGGACTCAGATCGCAATGCTAAATTGCAGCGCAGGAAAGCCCGTTAGGGCGGCGGAACAGTGCTCTGCACGGACCGCTTCCGAGCACGCGATTTGGCGAAGCGAGGTGAGTCTCAATGGGGGTCGCGGGGGACAATGGCGCAGCGCTTGTCACCCGACATGTCTATTCATCGAGCAAAGAATTTATACAAATTCTTGGTCTTTCAAAGAGGTCTCTGTGTTTATTTTGGTAATGACTAGAGGACGGAGAAGGGTACTTGGTAGGCGATGGTGATGAAGTTCACTTGTTCGGGGAATGTGCGGGCGTAAATGCGGCGGGCATAGGAAAGGGTAATATCTCCCCACAAGTCGAAATGGTACTGGTATCCCAATCCTAAATCGATCGATTGGTGATGGTACTTGGCCCAGCCGTTAAAATGTTTGACGTTCACGTGCTTCTTTGTTCCAAATCCAAAATACCCGTCTGTAAAGATAATGGCGCGATGCCGGTTGTCCCAATTCTTTTCAAAAACCCAAAGACCTCGCAGCCACGGAGAGCCTTCGTTTGCGATGCCTATGCCGAGGTTTCCCCACGTCCTTGCTGTCCAATAGGGACCTTTCGACCATTCCTTTCCGAGAGCTGTGGTCAGCTCGAAATCGACGATCGCATGGTAGGGGCAGCTGACATCGTGCAGGCTCTTATCGGAAACTTCCCGAATGTTGAACCCCGTCGTCCAGCTAACAGGATCACCGGCGATGTCATTGAGCCATTGGACACGGGCTTGGGCTGCTGCGCTGCGATAGCTAAAGCTTTGCCGCGGAGTATTAACAAATTCTACCTCGGCTTGCAAATCCCACATTTCAGAAGGAGAAATGCCAAGGTCTAATCGTAGCAATTGGTCATTGGATGGATGGCTCAGTTGCACAGATGCGTCTTGAACGCGATGGTAGCGGCTGTAAGTATATGCTGAGGAGAAGTGAAACTCCCAAACAGAGCCAAACCAGGGCCTAGTCTCTAAAGAGGAGGCTAAGACCGGGGCCATGCATAATACGGAATAGCCGAACCATTTCCGCATCACGATACGAGTCCCTTCGCTGAGAGCCATCTTTCTGCATCAAGGGCCGCCATGCAGCCGGAACCTGCAGCTGAAACGGCTTGCCGATAGATATGGTCTTGGACATCCCCAGCTGCAAATACCCCCTCGATATTCGTGTTCGTCGAATAGGGCGCTACTTTGATATACCCAGTCTCTTCGAGTTCGATCTGGCCTTGCAAAAACCCTGTATTGGGCTGATGGCCGATCGCAAAGAACACGCCGCCGGCATCTCTTTTCGACACTTCGCTTGTTTTTACATTCTTTATAGTGACCGATTGGACGACCGCATCCCCTTCGACTTTTTCAAGGACTGTGTCCCAGAGGATTTCAATCTTTGGATGGTCAAAGGCTCTTGCGCACATGATCTTGGATGCCCTGAGATGGTCCCTGCGATGGACCAGATAGACCATTTTTCCAAACTTGGTCAAAAAGATCGCTTCTTCAACAGCGCTGTCTCCCCCGCCGATGACAAAGAGGTCCTTATTGCGGAAGATCGGCGCGGCGCCATCGCATACGGCGCATGCGGTAACCCCTTTTTGCCAAAATTCCCCATCGCGGGTTCCAGGAATGTCTAAACGTTTTGCTGTAGCGCCCGTTGCGATGATGATCGCATCGGCATGCACTGTTGTAGGGCTTCCCTTTACAAGGAAAGGCCTGACATTAAAATCAACGGAGACGACATCTTCTGTAACGATCGTCGTTCCAAAGCGCTCAGCTTGCTTGCGCATCCTGTCCATAAGCTCTGGTCCAGTGATCCCTTCGGGAAAGCCCGGGAAGTTCTCGACCTCGGTGGTCGTCATAAGCTGGCCCCCTGCCGGCCCTGAGAAAAACCCTTCGTAGACGAGGGGATGAAGATTTGCGCGCGCTGCATAAATGGCCGCCGTGTACGCTGCTGGCCCAGATCCAATGATGACAAGTTTTTTGCGTTCCATGACTTAATACTCAAGAAGTGAATTGCGAATATCCGCGAAGTTTAGGGATAAACGAAAATTCAAACCAGAAAAAAAAGCAAGACCTCCTCGAAAGGGAGGTCCTGAACAAATAGCTTATTGCAGGACGATGGCCATTGCTGTTGCAAGCCTTGGAATATCGTCAAAAGCGTGATGCTCTCCCCAGATCGGATCATCGGAATAAGGAGATCCAGCTAATCGGAAGACCTCGCCGAAGACCTGGTTTTGCCGATCTTGAGGGATCCCGTTGAACTTTGCTTTCAGCGCCTGCTGGACAGCTTGATCAAAAATCGGAATGCTATCGAAAAGATGGGTATTTCCCCAGTCGTGGTCGGCAGGATCGACCGGCATTCCGTGCAACTCCCAAACATGGTAGTGGATGTTGATCCGGTCCTCATCGGACAATTTCTTCATCTCCTTGCGCATCTCAGCAACCGATGCTCCATCGGCAACTAAACGGTTAAGCCGGACTAAAGCTCCCATAAAAGGGGTGACCATGGCTCCGCCGCCAACAGGCTCTAATAAAGGTTTGGGGTTGGCGCGTCGATGCGCTTGGTAGCTTGCAAGAGCGCTTTCTGTTCGCCTTACCTGATTCCTCATTGCATTTGGACCATAGGCAAATGGCAAAGCGAGTTCCTGGAATTTAACCGGATCGGAAAAATCTTCAATTCGATCCCACAGCGTATCAATATGCCACTTAGTTCCCGATTCGCTGACGAATGTTGTCCAGACATGGGCGCCGAAAGGGATATTATCGCGCATATGCTGCGCAGCCCCTTTTAATAGGGGTGGTTCTTCATACGTCAAGCGATCGAGGATATAGGCCGCGATCAGGGCGTGGTGCCTGCAAACGCCAATCCCATTCTCGATGAAATGATCGATAGGAATGAAGGGAACCTGGACAGTTGTAGTTCCCGGCGCCCAGAAATTGGATTGCAGGTAATCGAGGCTCTGAGCTGGCCTTTCTCGTCTGAAATCGGCAACCAATTGATCGGTCAGCCTTTCTAGCGATGGCTCCGTCGAGCGAAACAGCATGTAGTTGCGAATATAGTCCTTCACATAGGTCAAGATTTCCCGCTCCGATAGATGTCCCGCTTGAGATTTCAGGTGGGCAACGATATGGTTATAGTGGGCATTCAATAGTGGAGAATTTTTAGGGTTTAAAACGATCACTTCCCGTCCTGACGACGATCCGCAAGAAACAACAGGCATTTGCGACAAACTTAAGAGGCCTCCAGTAGCCGGCGTATAGATCACCTCATCGACCTTTAACTGAGCTTCATAACGAGGGCCTCGGTGGAAATTGCTCTTAAATCCTTCCATAAAGCTGCGCATGGTTATTGTTCTAAGGCCTTCCCCTTCTCCAAAGTCTGGATGGATCAATGCATTAAAAGTGGGCTCTGTGATAAGAAATGCATGCATTTCTGGATGGCTTCTTTCGATCACTTGAGGTTGCCGGTCAAGCACATGAAGCTTTTGCATGCTTTGTTGAATGGGGATTTGTTCTCCAATGTCGATCGTGGCATAGCCATGTTTCACTTCTCTAACGCGTCCGTAGCGCGTATCCTTGTCTGACGGATAACTGACGACCACAATGTCGCCTGCATCGATTACATCGCGTGCAGAAGCAGTATAGGGCGCCGCCTTCAGTCCGCTCGCCTGAGATAGCCATTTGCCGCCGATGACAATCCCTTTGCGGCCTTCTGAATCGGATTGGGAAGGGGCCAAAGCTCCCCATTTCCTTAAAAGCAGCGAAATATTCTCTCCAACCGCTCCATCCTTGCTTGTAAAATGGACAGCCCTTCCGAAATTAAACAGCGCATGCATACTCAGAGCATCAAGCGATTCCAATCCATTTCGGCTCGGCTCTTTATAATATCCTTGAAGAGCAGCATCCATCTTACGATAGATCCTCTCTAATTTAGCGGAGTCGATCTGTGCTGGAGAAGAACGGCTGGGATGCTTCCTAGCTACTTCGGACCACTCCTTTGCGCTTATTTTTGTTAAGTATTTTGTTGAATCACTGTTTACTTGAGAAGAACTGGAAGCCATATCTAACCTTTTTATTTTCAATTACTTACAACTATTCAACGACGCTTCGGAAATTAAATTTGCTCAAAAAATAAACGTCAAATTAACTAACAAAATTATATCATAATTTTAAATTAAATAAAATAAATAAAAGTAATTTTAAATAAACACGAAAACTAACAGATTAATTATAATATCGCGCAAAATTAAGGTTTTTATGGCTATTAAAACACTTCACAGCAATCCATTTTCCCATCTTATCCCAGCAACAATCGTTTCCACCCTTCAAGAAACGAGACAACCGTCAGGCTACGCTCCGCTGCCGACTGTTGCTAGCGATGCTATTCCGCGCATCCATCATGGAGGAGAAAAGCACATTGCAGTCTTAAAACATCAGGCGATCAGTTCGATCAAATCCAATGCCCTTTTTTTAGGTTTCGATTTGGAGATCGTGCCAGATGACTGCAAAAAGCCAAGACTGAACCAGATCCGAAAATCGGAAGCTCAATCAGCCATTAATCTCTATGCAAAGATCGACAAGGGAACAACGAGCATCGCATTTCGCGATACGCCTGAATTCAAGCAGGAATGTTTGAAACTGATCAGTCAACTGATGCAGCGGCCATCTGGCCGTCTATTGATCGAATCCCTAGCTCAATGCAGAAGGCCCGTTGTCCTAATTCCAGGGGAAGAGTACGCAACGGAGATTTCTGAAAAAAATGAATTCGTGATCTTTTTTAAACTTGATCAGCTCTCCTGCAACATCTGCTTGGACCCGTCTGGTGAAAAACTCATTGAAGAGACGCCAGCCTTTATCAGCTTCGGCCATGAAGCAATCCACGTTCTTCACCGCGATTGGCAAAGGAACTTTCCAGCCCGATCGTACGAACGTTCTCTTTTGATAACAAATTTAACAGGACCTTCCCACCTTCCCAATTACGCAACCTATGAGGAACAGTTTACAATCCATGGACTCGAAGGGGAAAATATTCTATGCGAAAATGCCCTTCGCTATGAATTCAGCCTTCCCGAACGCTGCTGCCACATCGGTTCGATCTACCCCCCTTTTGAAAGTAAGTACCTGGATCAAATTCACAATACGAATAGCGAAGGGATCAACTGGATCCAAAATGCTGCAGAGCTAGGTCTTGTATCGGAAGTGAAGAAATTGATCGAAGCAGGTGCAAATCCAGTCGATGGATGGATCTCTGCAATCGGTCAAAGCCAGTTCGAAGTGATCAAATATTTCCTAAAAATGGAAGGTTTCGATCCGCTTGTTCAGAATGAGGACGGAGCGACTGCAGTCCACATCGCCGCCATGCATAACCAATACAGGGTCCTTGAGTTATTTCAGCAGCTAGGATTTGATCTTGCCCAACCCGATTCTGCAGGCCGCCTTCCCCTACACTATGCAGCCAATGGGAACAACCCGCACAGCATCTATTTCCTTGTCCAAAATGGTTCCAATCCGGTCAATGCCAAAACAAAAGAAAGAGAATCTGCTCTCAGTTTGGCAGCAGGATCGATTTCTCTGGATTCTGTTAAAGTCCTCCTTCATTGCAAAGCTCGGGTGACCCATTCCGTCATTAATGCCTTGGTTGCCGCTTCCGATGGCTCTGCAGAATGGACGCAAGTCTACCAGGCCATTAGTTCCCATCTTGACCGGCTTGCTGAGCAGAAGCAGACAAAAAAAAGGGACGCGGAATCTAGGCGTGAAGAGGTTATCCGTGAAACCCATGAACCAAGAGCAAAACGCAAACGCCATAAAATAACTCCACAGAACGATCAAGCAGACTTTGGTTGGTAACCCAACTTGTCCCCTATCCTCCCTCTCTTAGACGTGTAGCGGGATGGGTTAGTGAGCCTAAGTCCGATGTCCTAACAGGCCCTAGATCCAGCCCTAAAAATTCCAGCTTCTTTCTCAAGCAAAAAAAACTTCGCCTCTCTCTACAAAATTTCTAGGAAAAAAATTCAAAAAGGTCCTAAAATTGCTTCATCATTTACCTTGGATTACGTAGGTTTCTATCTGATGAGAAGCATCAAGCTGGAAAAACTGAAAAAATCGCTCAACGGCGGAACGATCATTAACGATATCAGCCTCCATATCCCGGCCGGCAAGTTCTTTGCCCTGCTTGGACCTAGCGGCTGTGGAAAAACCACTTTGCTCCGTCTGATCGCCGGACTAGAGAAGGGCGACTCAGGAAAGATCTTCCTCGGCGATAGCGATATCTCCAACTGGCCTATCCACCAAAGGCCGATCAACATCGTGTTCCAGAACTATGCCCTCTTTCCCCATTTGGACGTCTTCGACAATGTCGCCTACAGCCTTAAGCTTAAAAAACTTCCCAAGGCAGTCATTGAACAAAAAGTTTTAAAAATTTTAGAAGCCTTCCACCTGGAGAGCCATATCTATAAGCTCACTAGCCAGCTCTCGGGCGGACAGCAACAAAGGGTTGCTCTGGCAAGGGCCATCGTTAACGAGCCCGATGTCCTCCTTCTCGACGAGCCTCTGGCTGCTCTCGATTTCAAGCTCCGTGAAAAAATGCTCATCGAGCTAATCGAGCTCCAAGACAAACTAAAGACCACGTTCGTATATGTCACCCATGACCAATTTGAAGCGCTCACAGTCGCCGACCAAATGGCCATCATGAACCACCGGGGAGAAATCGAGCAGATCGGGACGCCAAAAGAAATTTATGAATTCCCACACACATCGTTTGTAGCAAAATTCGTAGGAACGACCAATATCTTAGGCGGACATTTGCGCAATGTCGATTCCGACCCTGAGATCGAAGTCCCTGAACTCGGCCGGTTCCGTGTCTATATCCCTCAAAAAAAGGATTGGATGCGTGAAAGTGGAGAAGCGATGATCAGCCTGCGGCCGGAAAAGATCTTCATCTCAAAAAAAGAAGTTAAAAACTTTTCCAATACCCTTAAAGGGACTGTCCAGTCGATCGTCTATCATGGCAGATCGACACAGTATAACATTTTGCTGAAAAATGGGTCGCGGATCCAAGTCTTCGAGCAAAATGAAGAGCATTTCCCACAAGAAGTGATCGATTATGACAATGAGGTCAATCTCTACTGGCAAAAAGAAAACGTGGTATTGCTTGAAAAATGAAAATCAAATTTCTTCAAAAACCCCCTACATCTGAGCTTCCTTATGCGATAGGGGTTCCTGCTATGATCTGGCAGGTCCTCTTCTTCTATCTCCCCCTTGCCATCTTAGCGGTGTCCAGCATCCTAGCTATCAGTGAAACAGGTGCAATTGAAGGGATCACTTTTTCCAAAATCCAATTTTTCTTAAACCCGCTTTACCTAAAAGTGATCGCCTCCTCGTTCCTCCTCGCTTTGAGCAACGCGGTGCTTTGTCTTTTGATCGCCTATCCGCTTGCCTATTTCTTAGCTTTTGCGGGAAAAAAATATAACAACTTCTTTTTATTCTTGCTCATCGTCCCTTTTTGGACCAATTTCTTGCTCCACGTGTACGCCTGGTTCTTTGTCCTGGAAAAGCAGGGATTTTTGAACAACCTCCTCACAACGCTCGGACTGATGCACAACCCCGTTTCCTATCTGAACACCCCGTTTGCCATCATGATCATGATGGTCTACTACTACCTTCCTTTTATGGTAATGCCGCTCTACTCCTCTCTGGAAAGAATGGACATGCGGGTCATTGAAGCGTCTTATGATCTTGGAGCCTCCTGGCAGCAGACGCTTAGACGCGTCATCCTCCCTCTGACCAAGCGAGGGCTTAAAGCTGGTTTCTTCCTAGTGTACATCCCATCGTTTGGCGAGTTTGCGATCCCGGAGCTGATGGGAGGAGACCGTTTCATGTTCGTCGGATCTGTCGTTGCAAACTACATCCTCGGCGATGAAACGGGCTCGCTAGGAGCAGCATTCACTGTCGTCTCATCGATCTTCTTGCTCCTGTCTTCCATTATCCTCTATTTCATTATTGATCGGCTCATTCCGGGGAAACAAAATGGTTAATCGAAACAAAATCGGTAAACTTTCCAATTTGATCTTCATCGCGTGCATCTACCTGTTCCTGTACGTACCGATTATTGTCTTGCTCGTGTTTTCTTTTAACACGGAAGGGTTTCCATCCCCTTGGAAAAGCTTCACTTGGAAGTGGTACCATGAGCTATTTTTCGAATCGTC
>JAFEGF010000358.1 GCA_018240225.1 Verrucomicrobiota bacterium | reverse complement strand
TTCCTCGCAGCGCACGTCGTCTCTCAGCTCTCCTTTGCAGGCGCAAAGGAATGGAGCGAAGCGATTAAAAGCGAAGCGCAAAAAGATTTAAAAACAATCTACCTGGTCGATGCTAGGAAGCGCTATACACGCCTTTCAACCGACAAAGCCATCCATTCGGCTGAAATCGTAGGCGATGTGATCATCAACACCAAACTAAAATCTTTAGAGAACCATTCATTGAAAGAGATCCAAGATTGGACCGATGCCGATCAAAAGATCGTCGATACTTTGGCCGCAGAGCTTAGAGCAGGATCTACTTTGACCAGCGAGTTCAAGACCAATGACTTTTACGCAGCGCATGTCGTTGCCGCAGCCGTCCAAGAGGCGTTGAAAGCAGGTTCAAATATCCAGACCCTGTTCGACCGAATGATCGGATACCTGGATGTCATGCATCAATACAACACTCTTTGGAATCCGGCAGCTCCTCCTGCCGCAGCCCCGTGCACCTGCAATTGCAAATGCGATTGCTGCGTCAAGTGCCAGCAGCAGGCCGCAGCTTCTGCAAAACCTGTGGCTAACATTATTCCTAAAAGGTTGGCCCATAAAGAGATCCACCTCTTGAACGAAGAAGCTGACCTTGCACTCCAAGAAGATCTTCTCGTTCTGCAGTAACCGTCTCTATTCACCCCCAAACCCCGTTCCATCCGAACGGGGTTTTTCTATTTTCTTAAAGGGGGAAATCGAATAAAATGATCCTGTTATAGAGAAGAAGTTAATTATATGCCGATAATTTGGCGCTACTTATTGCGCTCTTTCTTTCAAGTGCTCCTCCTCTGCGTCAGCAGCTTTATCGCGGTGCTGCTCATCCTGCGCTTTCAAGAAATTGCCCGCTTTGCCTCTTCTGGGACCGATAAGCTCAAGGTTCTTCTATTCGCCTTTCTGCAGGTCCCCTACATTCTGCCCATCGCGATCCCTGTGTCCTGCCTGATCACAGCCATGCTCCTGTTCCAAAGATTGAGCAAGAACAACGAGCTGACAGCGTTCCGGACCTGCGGCCTCGGTTTAAAACCGATCACGACCCCTCTGATCTTCGCCGGCCTGTTCCTGACCCTCGTCAACCTGACGATCTCCTGCGAGATCGCCCCCCGCTGCCGGGCCTATTCGAAGGAACTGATCTATCAGACAGCTGCAAAAAATCCCCTGTTCCTCCTTCAGAAAGAAAGCCTCGTCAAACTGAAGAACGCCTATATCGACATGAAAGTGCTGAAATCGGGCAAATATGCGGAAGACGTCGTTTTTGCGATCAAGAACACCTCCAATAACAGGCTCACCCTGATGATCGCCAAAGAACTCTCTTTGCGCGGAGAACTCCTCAAGGGAGAACAGGTCGCCTTGATCTCCAGCGTCGATCCCAAAAAAGGGAGCGGCTTCGATCATCTCGTGATTGAAAACCAAGCTGTCATGAA
>JAFEGF010000357.1 GCA_018240225.1 Verrucomicrobiota bacterium | reverse complement strand
TGCCTTCGATCATCTCAGGTTCATGAAAAATCTTTGCAGCAATGAAAATGGTGTCTTTCATTGCAAGATGTCTTGCAGCTGGAGCAAAAAGGGCCGGACCAATGGCTGGTTCAGTCGGTGTATCCAGGTTGGACACTGCGGCAACATTGGACACATTATACGTATCAATATGCCAGCCGGACTCGTCAACAATTTCCCGCAGTTTTTTTGAACTAGCCTCATCGGTCATATCGAATTTGGAGAAATAAATCCGATCATTTAAAACTAAATCCCGGATGATCTGATAGTTTTCTTGAGTCTCGAGAAATCCATATTCGCCTGCAGTTGGAATGATTTGATTCTCATGATACATACCGCTTTCGCCAGACTGCAAATAGGATGTGTAATCAGCTCTTGCCCCCTCTACCGACTCATTATTACGAACAATGGAGAAGATCCTTTCCCATACCGACCGATAGCTTTCATTGATATCGACAAGCAGAACAGCAAACTGACGTTCAGGCATCGATTTCAGTGCTTTGACGCGAGATACCGCCAAACTTAAATTAAAGACCCCGCCGACACCGATGATCAGATTATTCAGATGAGCGTGATCGATCTTTTCGATCTGCTTTAAACTAGAGCTTGGGGGATTGCCGATGAGAGTCAGCTCATTAGTATCTAGATAAGAATCCCCTTCATAATATTTATCAGTAGTTGGCTTTTCATGATCCCATTCAGCAATTTTTGCTAGAAACTCGGAAGGAGTTGCCGCTGAAACCAAGTGGGAAGTTGATGTACTAAAACTAGCCGCCATAACTATTATCCTTTTATTTAAAAATTGAAAGCATTTAATAACTTTTTACAAAAAAATCAGATCAACTTATTATACAATAATTAAATTATTTAATAAATATAAAATTAATTTTAATTTCAAGAAATCAATCTAAGCAAATTAAAATAATATAGAAGAAGAGATCAAGCTAAGGCTAGCAATCTCTAAAATAAGCTCTGCCCTAAATACCTAAAGAACTAATATCGAAGGGTTTTCGAGGAACTTTTGAAGTGTTTTGATGAACTTGGCCGCATCGGTCCCGTCAAGGATCCTATGATCAGCCGACAAGGTGCATTTCATGACCTTGCCAGGGACGACGGTCCCATCTTTGACGATCGGCTGATCCATAATGCCTCCGACAGCAAGGATTGCTGCTTGAGGCGGATTGATGATGGCTTTAAACTCGTCGACGCCGAACATCCCGATATTGGATACTGTGAACGATCCGCCGATGTATTCTTCGCGGGCAAGTTTCCCGTCACGAGCGCGCATCGCCAAGCTCTTCATTTCAGAAGAGATCTGGCCGAGGTTCTTGTAATCGGCATGGCGGATGATCGGTGTGATCAGCCCTGATGCCAAACTGACAGCGACGGAGATATCGATCGTCTTAAAGCTGATGATCGACTGGGTAACGGAATTGAA
>JAFEGF010000356.1 GCA_018240225.1 Verrucomicrobiota bacterium | reverse complement strand
GGGCCAAACCCCTCCTGATAGGCAGATTCTGATGAAAATCCCACAATCGTCGTTGTGCGGCCATGAAAGTTGCCTTCCGCAACGATGATCTCCGCCTTGTCTTTTGGAATTTTTTTCGTCCTGTATCCCCAACGGCGCGCCGCTTTGATCGCAGTTTCGACAGCTTCAGCCCCGGTGTTCATCGGCAAGCCCATCTCCATTTCGGCAAGCTCGCACAACCTCTTCAGGAATATTCCCAGCTTATCCGTGTAAAAGGCCCTTGAAGCAACAGCAATCTTCTCCGCTTGCTCCTTGAGGACTTTGATCAGCCGCGGATGGGCATGGCCATGGCTCACTGCTGAATAGGCGCTGAGCATATCGAGGTATTTCTTGCCCTGGTCATCCCAGACCCAAGCTCCATTGCCGCGCGTCAATACGACGGGCAAAGGATGGTAATTGTGGGCTCCATACTGCTCTTCAAGCGAGATCCATTCATCCATTGCTTTTTCCTCCCGATAAGACGGCGCTTAAGATCCGATAGCAAAGAGAAAACGTTTTTTTCTCTTGGTCTCTTGCTGGATTGAACTCGACAAGCTCAAATCCTGTCAACCGTTCGTCTTTTCCAATAAACGCAAGCGCTTTGATCAGCTCATCCGCAGAAAGCCCTCCAGGCTCCGGACTTCCCACACCAGGCGCTTCCAATGGATCAATGACATCCAAGTCGAGGCTCACGCAGAATTTCTTCGTCTGCTTCGTCACATGGGCAACAGCCTCTTTTAGAGCAGTTTGGACTCCTCTTTGATTCACTTCATCGGCCATGTAGATTTTGACATTGAGCCGCTTGAGCAGTTCAACCTCTCCTTCTTCAAATGAGCGCACTCCCACCAAACATAGGTTTTGCGGCAATAGGACAGGTTTCTTCTGTTGAAGCATCGAAAAGCTCTGTTCTCCATGCCCCATCAATGCAGCAAGCGGCATCCCATGCCAAGCGCCCGAAGGCGTCGTTTCCGTCGTATGGGAATCCATATGCGCATCGATCCAGATCATCCCAAACGGCTCTTCTCCAAGATAGTTCCCCATCCCATTCCAGGTCCCAACCGCAATGCTGTGATCGCCTCCGATCACAACAGGAAAAAATCCCCGTTTCAAGACATCCAAGACTTTGTCTGCAAGCTTTTGGTTGAAATCGACAATCAAAGGCAGCGCATCAGATAGCGCTACATCTCGATCGCTATGGCGGATCAAGGGATAAAGGGTATCCCATTCGACAACAGGGACTTGGTGGATGCGCAGCTTTTCCAAGCAGCCTCCGTTCCGCAAGGCATCGGGCCCTGTTTCACACTCTCGGATCTGCGCTCCCCATCCAGAACATGCAGAAATCAAAAAGCAATTGCGTGATGTATCCATATCCCCCATTTAGGCATTTAATAAAAAACCACCCCAAGCAAATATTAGGTAACAACAGAAAAAAAAAGAAAGCGCTATTTCCAGGATTTAGCCAC
>JAFEGF010000355.1 GCA_018240225.1 Verrucomicrobiota bacterium | reverse complement strand
TCTTCTGAAAACAAAAAAATGAAAGTTTTTGTTGAGGGAGCTTGGCTAGAAATAAACGGGGGGGCTCAACTTGGAAAAGGCATCTTATATTTTAATGATTGGGAAAGTTTTTTAATTAGTAGATTTGATCCACAGACTGAAAAGTGGTCGGAAGTAAGTGAATATGAATTTGAACCATTGAAAGATCTCTGTGAAGTAAAGTTCACCGACTCTACTACTTATTTATATGGATTTGGTAAACAAATTGGTCATTGGATGGAGTGGAAGATTCAAAAAGCAAAAATATATGCTGAATTTGATACATGAACAGAGATTAGTTGACGCTAATGCTACTTGAGTCTATGAACCATTTGATAAAACGAAGAAAAATCGAAAAACTCAAAATCATAGATGAGAGAATCAATCCAATAGATGTTAAACTAGATTAGAATTCATGAATGAAGAAATATTCAGTTTAATTCAAGAATGCACAAATAAATACTTCGCAGAACATCTTAACGAAGAAGAAGTAGAAATTCATATTAAAATTTCAATCTTTATGGCAGACAAAACTCTCCGACTTAAGAACGACCGAAATGGAAAAAATCGTGGAAATAAAATGGGATGAAATCTGGCCAATATCAAACATCTTAAATGAAGTTTGTCACGGCATTAACATAAACGACTTTAAAAATGAAATCGGATTTAAATACGAAGAAATCGTTGATTTATTGCACAAGCTTAATAAACTCGAACCTAAAAACACTGACTACAACAGTTTGATTATCTTTAAATTGAATGACAGCGAGCAAAAAATATTATTAAACTCTTTCAAAGAAGTATTGAGACAAATAGATGAATGGGAATTCCAAACAAGGAGTGGAGTAACAATACAAGAAGCTAATGACATTATAAATAAAGTATTGTGAGACCGCTTGATGTTTTACGACCTCAGACAAATCATCTTAATTGAAAAAAATTCATCTATTCGAAACAAATAAATTAAATTTTTTTGAAATAATTAGCGATTTAGGAGGGCTTTTGCACGCACTAGAATCTGTTCCCGATTCTTGGAAAGATGATTTTCAAACTCAGATAAATGCTCTAGAAATGATGCATGATAGTATTGAGGACGGTTCAATATCTCGACGGAAAGGAAACTATAAAGAAGAAATACGTCATGCTATAATTAAATTAAAAAATAATAACAACTTCCATTCTTGAAGAATACTTGCAAAATTCAGATTTAAATATTCTAGAAATTGCCATTGAAGCAGACTCCAATTGGCTGATATGCCCTAAATGTAACAACGCATGGATATCCAATTCTTTCAAAATGATGATAATATGTCCTAAATGTGACTGTGCTTTGCACAATCCTCGTTCTTCAGCTCGTTAGCGCAAAAAATCTGCCAAGTGGATAATCTTGTGTATGACTAAAAAAAACGAACTCATATAATCGGGATTTTTTAAAAAGAGGTATGAATGAAGTGGTCTTTTTGCT
>JAFEGF010000354.1 GCA_018240225.1 Verrucomicrobiota bacterium | reverse complement strand
TCGCCCAACTTGGCACCATCAACTCGTGGATAGCTTCAACGTTTTCCCTCAACCCCAACGATCCGATCTACAACGGATTCCGCGACAAGACGACCCTCGGCCTTGAAGTCGCCTCCCTCATCACGGGAGGCTACGCCGCTGCTAAAGGAATTGTTAGGTTCAGCAAGTTAGCCAAAACAACGGATCAAATAACTAAAATAGCAAAGCTTAGCACTCAGCAAATAAAATGTAGCAATGGTTTTTTTGGAAATAAGGGATTTGAGCTCAAGAATACTAAGTACCAAAAAATTAGAAATGATCCAACAATCATTCAAGGTCGTTCTTATGGAGGACATGCTTTGGATCAGATGCAAAATCGTGGATTTACTCCATCAGTTGTCGAAGAAACGATGCAAAATGGTATAAGTGCACCAAATAAAGTTGCTGGAAGAACGCAATTTTATGATTTCGAAAACAATATCACAGTGGTTACTGAAGACAACAAAGTAGTAACAGTAACTTACGAAAAAACAAACAAATGAAAAAATTAACAGAATACGACCTCAGACAAATTATATTAATCGAAAAAAAAATTCACCTATTTGAAAATAACAAATTAAATTTGTTTGAAATAATTAGCGATTTAGGAGGACTTTTACACGCACTAGAATCTGTTCCCGACTCTTGGAAAAATGATTTTCAAACTCAAATCAATTCTCTAGAAATGATCCATGATAGTATTGAGGACGGTTCAATATCACGATGGAACGGAAACTATAAAGAAGAAATACGTCATGCAATGACCAAATTAAAATTAATGACAATTTCCATTCTTGAAGAATATTTGCAAAATTCAGATTCAAATATTCTAGAAATTGCCATTGAAGCAGACTCGAATTGGTTGATATGCCCTAAATGTAACAACGCATGGATATCCAATTCTTTAAAAGGGATGGTAATATGTCCTAAATGTGGCTGTGCCTTGCACAATCCTCGTAATCCAGCTTGTTAGCGCTATAAGATTCGCCCAGTTCTTTGTGGAAAAAACGATGAAAATTTTAGATATACAAGCAATGAAAAGTCTTTCATTTCCAGATTTTGATGTCAAAAAAGTTGAATTTTTTTCTGAAGAAAAAAAATTAAAGATTTATGTTGAAGGAGCATGGTTGGAGATTAATGGTGGTTCTCACCTTAAAAAAGGTGTCTTATTCTTCAATGATTGGGAAAGTTTTTTAATAAGAAGATTTGATCCTTACACAAAAAAGTGGTCTGAAGTAAACGAATATGCAATTGAGCCATTAAAAGATCTTTGTGAAGTGAAATTTACTGATTCTGCTATCTATTTATGTGGATTTGGTAAACAAATCAGTCATTGGATGGAGTGGAAGATTCAAAAAGCAAAAATGCATGCTGAATTTGAAACATGAAAAAGAGGTTTTTTAAGGGGGTAATTAATTGTATCGTCTTGAGTTTGCCTACGACACCTTCCACCGCCGCATCAGCAAAAAACTCTACGCAC
>JAFEGF010000353.1 GCA_018240225.1 Verrucomicrobiota bacterium | reverse complement strand
CATTCTAACTAACCATCAAGCAATTTGATTGTGCATACACCAAGCCAGTCAAGTTGCCTTGTTGTGTTGCCCTTTTTAGGACTTCAAGTCCATACTGTGAGAGTGTGATGGCTTAAGAGGCCTAACCCCTCTATGTTAAACCGCGAGTATATTGTATCAATATTTTCTGAAAATATTGTATATTAATATATCTCTTTAGCATGTAGTAATTGGGTCAAGTTGTCCTTCTGATTTCAGAACTAAACTTGAGTCTAATAAACCATGCTATGAAGATCAATATATTTAAAACAAAGCTGAGCATTCTAAATCTCAACTTTTATTTTAGATAGATTCGATCTAATTAGTGTTCTAATAGTAAAGGAAACGAACAAAAGCATGATTGAATTCGTTCAAGCTTGCTTATGTAACTTTCTCGTGATGAATCTGATTCATTCACGACTATAAAAACCTAACAACACTTGACTGATCTTTTGAGACGAACTCTCTTTAAGAGAAAGTAGTTGAAGAAGAGAAAGGATAGTAATCTGGTTGATCCTGCCAGTAGTCATATGCTTGTCTTAAAGACTAAGCCATGCATGTCTAAGTATAAGTTATATACAGCGAAACTGCGAATGGCTCATTAAAACAGTTATAGTTTATTCGATTATTTTCTTCTACATGGATAACCGTAGTAATTCTAGAGCTAATACATGCTGTCAAACCTGACTTTTCGGAAGGGTTGTATTTATTAGATATTAAACTAACCCTGGCAACAGGATAGTGATGATTCATAATAACTGAGCGGATCGCGGCCTCGCCGCGACGAATCGTTCAAGTTTCTGCCCTATCAGCTTTCGATGGTAGTGTATTGGACTACCATGGCGATCACGGGTAACGGGGAATTAGGGTTCGATTCCGGAGAGGGAGCCTGAGAAATGGCTACCACATCTAAGGAAGGCAGCAGGCGCGTAAATTACCCAATCCTAATTCAGGGAGGTAGTGACAAGAAATAACAACTCGGGCCTCTATTGGGGTTGCGAGATTGCAATGAGAACAATTTAAACCACTTATCGAGTAACAATTGGAGGGCAAGTCTGGTGCCAGCAGCCGCGGTAATTCCAGCTCCAATAGCGTATATTAAAGTTGTTGCAGTTAAAAAGCTCGTAGTTGAATTTCTGGCCGGCGCTGTTCTCGGCTCTCGCAGTCGGTTCAGGAGCCTGGTCATCCGTATGGGAAGCTAGCACGTCCTTCAGTGGTCGGCTAGTGGATCATACACTTTACTTTGAAAAAATTAGAGTGTTTCAGGCAGGCAATTGCTTGGATACTGCAGCATGGAATAATGGAATAGGACTTTGACCTATTTGTTGGTTTCTTGAGGTCAAAGTAATGATTAATAGGGACAGTTGGGGGCATCCGTATTTAATTGTCAGAGGTGAAATTCTTGGATTTATTAAAGACGAACTTATGCGAAAGCATTTGCCAAGGATGTTTTCATTAATCAAGAACGAAAGTTAGGGGAT
>JAFEGF010000352.1 GCA_018240225.1 Verrucomicrobiota bacterium | reverse complement strand
AAGCAGCGGGGTGAGCTTTATCAACCAAGCAGCAGGCGAGTGCACCCTTTCGGTTAACCAGGGAAACACGATCAATAAAGATAATAATACGAATGGAATTTCAACAGATGCCAATTTTTTAGGAAACGTTATCTTTCATGCTGGTTCTTCGGGCATCGATGTCAAAGGCAAGGTTGGAGATTCATCTTTATTTCTTGATAACATTGAAATCGGTAATGGAAATGTCAATTTTTCAGGGCGAGTTCATTGTAAGACATTGACTTTTTTTGGCACCGGTAATGCGACTTTTAATGACGATCTCATTTTAGGAACTGGAGGAGTCCTATTTAATCTTCCTGGGCTTGGCGGTCCAATTCTTGAGCTGGCTAATAGTGTTGTTGCCAATGGAACAATTGGCAATGATCCTGCAAATGGCCAGTTGTATCTTGCCAAAAGTTCTATTGTTAATGGCGATGTAACCGTTCAAGTTATTAAGTATACGACGACTGATAAAGTTGGATTTACCCCTGCGACAATTAATGGTAATCTCACATCCTCTATCGTAGATTTAGGAATTGGCCTCATTAGTGTAAATGGCAATATGTTGCTTGCAAGTCCGAGTATGACAATGTCAAATAATGCGGGAATCGATGTCTCGGGTAATGCCACTTATACAGGTGCGATTAATATTCAATATCATTTTGACTTTCTTGAAGCTCCTCGAGGAGGTCCTCCAATTGTAGTAGTCATTGCATCTGGAGGGACAAGCGGCGCTCAGGTAAATGTTACAACTAACGATTGGAGAATGTATTTTGCTGGAGTGAATACTAATGGGAACATTCAGTTAAACGGCACCCTCACTTCGCCTCCTGTTCCAATAACAGAGTGGTGGATAAGAGGTATTCCCTATAACAAAGATCCGCTCTACAAATTGTTAACGGTTGCCTATGCATACCCAGGTTCCGATCTAGATTTTATTGAAGGGCAGCTTGGAAGCCCAACCTATCAAGGGTACGTTGATTATTTGTACCAATTGTATCCTGCTCCCGCATTAGTGGGAGTTGCACGGGAAAGTTTCAATACGACCAAGCAGTTTCAGAGGATTTATTTGGAGCACTTACAGCGTGACCGGTCTCTATGTGCACGCCAAAAATTATGCAAACCAGAAGATAAGTGCGTTGATCAGTGCAAGGGATTGAAAGTTTGGACCGATGGATTCAAGTACTATGGTAAACGGGACAATCAGCGTTCTGGAAAAGGGTACCAGGCGAACACATCGGGGGCGACCATTGGCGTAGAGCAGCCCATTAATGAGTTTTATCGTTGTGGCGGAGGTTTGGGATACGCATATTCGAACATAAGAAAAGCAAGGTTAAACGAAGAGACTCGGCCCAATCATACCCACGTCCATCAGTATGAAGGGACATTTTATAGCACGTTTGACAAAGCCCATTGGTTTACTGATATGGGCCTTTCATTTGCTTGGAACCATTATGAAGGCAAAAGGCACATCAATTTTCATT
>JAFEGF010000351.1 GCA_018240225.1 Verrucomicrobiota bacterium | reverse complement strand
GTCAGCGGCGTTAGAGTAGGAGGAGTCTTGCTGCAAGCAGGCCCGAGCACGAATCCCGTTACGCCGACGCTGCTCCAATGGGGGCCTGTTGGCGGAGACCAGTCGATCACAAGCGGTTTTCTCTATGACTGTTTCTGCAGGACGGGAAGATTTAGCGGCAATCCGAACGAGCCTTTTAATCAAACTGAGCTCATGGTGCAGATCAATAGCGATAAGATTGTCTGCGACAACCTATGGCTGTGGAGAGCGGACCATGACAGCCAGGGCCTTGTCTACAATGAAGATAATTACTGCAATACGGCGATGCAGGTGAACGGAAACAACGTGACTGCCTACGGACTTGCTTGCGAGCATACGGTCCAAGATATATGCCAATGGAACGGCAACAATGGCAGCTGCTATTTCTTTCAAGCGGAATTCCCGTATGACGTGACGGAAAGTTATGGGACATCTGGATATGTCGGCTACCGTGTTGGAAATGCAGTGAGCAACCATCTGTCCTTTGCTGCCGGCGTTTACTCGTTCTTTAGAGATCATAATGTCTTTGTCAAGAGTGGAATCTGCGCTCCTGCAGGGCCGGGAATTCAGTTCACCAATGCTTTCACCCGCTACTTGAACGGCAACGGGGGGATTGGAAGCGTTCTTAATGGAAATTTGGGGATGAACCAAAATTGCAACACGCCTCAGAGCCCTTCTGTCACTGTGGAATGCCCAGGACCGGCATACCTTTGCGATGGCACCGACCAGCAATGCCAGCCGCCGACGCGCGGTAGAAGAAGATATTAAGAAAGATATCAAAAGCGCTCTAGCGCACTGCTAGGGCGCTTTGTTGCAAATAATTATGTAGATGATGTATCATCTTTGTCCATGGAACAAGAAAGTTTGCATTTTAACACCTTTTGCATGACTTCCGGGGCCTTTTACGCCTCTACGGTTCCTTCTGTTCAAATCAAATCAGCAGCTTCTCTTAAGAAGCGGGGCTTCCCTACCCGCTAAATTTATTTTTTCAGCTACATTCTTTTTTTAAAAAATCGATCTCAAAAAGGTCGGAAAAATAAATTATTTTAGGAGAAATTTTTGCATGTCTATTCACACAGAGCCGCAGCTCAACGCGGCCGGAAATTATACATTGGGAGTCGGCGCTGATATTTTCAGCGTGCTGGCCACCCAGCCATTAGATACCGCAGCAACGTATGTCATGAGCCGGAAAGGGATGCCTCCTTTCGGAACATGGCTATGGCGCGGCGCTGCAGCGAACTGCTCAGGAGCTTTTGTCCAGGGGGGAGTGCCCTTCATGGTCAACGGGCTGATCGCAGAGCATTTTTTTAAAACGCAGCACTTATCGCAAGGCCAGATGGTCGCTAATGGGGTTTTCACCGGGTTGATCTCGGCTGGCGCCATTGCCCCTTTTGAAAGGGTCGCTAAATTGCACCAGCTTCATGGAGGCAGCATCTATTCCGTTTGCCAAAGGTCGATAGCAGAAAATGGCATGGCGAGCTTTTTTAA
>JAFEGF010000350.1 GCA_018240225.1 Verrucomicrobiota bacterium | reverse complement strand
TCTCAGTAAGCAAGGTTTTGATTGAAGCCTCCCAAGAAACCGACGGGGCAGGCGTCAACTTGATCGACCGGTTTCCGCAAGTGGAATTGAAGATGAACGAACCTGCTGCCATCGCAACAGATTCCACTTCGATGTTAGGCGGCGTGGAGCCGCTCGCTTTTCCAGAAGAAAAAAGTTCTGTGTCCCACTCGTATTTTCTCGCCGCTCAAACACCTGAGCTGACAAAAAGCGATCAGAAAATGGCGCCCCCTTCAACGCTTCCTGATCTGGATGAGTATCAATTGCCCAATATCGCGATGGCAACTTCTTGGAATGACGATTTCAATATCGATCTGAAGTTCTTGCCTAATGAAGAAGGGTCGGGCTATATCTTCTCAGTGGCCCTTAAGCCAAATTTTGATTTAAGCGAATACAGCCTGAAGCAGAACATCTATTTCATTATCGATCGCTCCAATTCCGTTCAGAAACACCGATTTGCAGTCTTTAAGCGAGCTGTTCTAAAAGCTCTAGCAAGCATGCAAAATTGCGATGCGTTCAACATTTATCTCATCGATAAATCGGTGACGAAGTTCACATCGACGCCCCTTCGCGTAACGCAAAAGGCCATTAAAGCAGCGGAGGAGTTTTTAGATAAACAGGATGCCGGCACGATGTTCGCAGGCTCTGACATCTACGGCTCTTTAGAAAAGATCCTTCCCGAATTTGAATCGGCAAATGAGTTCCATACCGCAATCCTGCTTACCGACGGCAATACCCTTCATAACACTCCTAAGCAACAGCATGTGCTTGGAAAATGGTTGGAAAAAAACAGTGGAAAGATCTCTCTGTACACTGCAGCTGTCGGACAAAAAAACAACCTCTTGATGCTCGATCTGCTAAGCTCGATCAGCGGCGGGAAACTTCTCTACTCCGATACCCATGCCTCATTTCCCAGGAAGCTTGCTAAACTGATCCTCGATCTTAAAAACCCTGTCGCCAAGGACCTGATGATCGCAGCAGTCCCGCAATACCCCGATGCCCATATCGAATTCTATCCAGCTTCAAGCCACCTCCCTTCCCTTTATGCAGGCCATCCTTACATGATCTACGGCTATATCGATGAACCTTGCAATTTCGACCTTATCATCCAAGGACGCCACGGCGAAGAGTGGATTGCGATCAAGAAAAACGTCTCCTTTATCGAAGGCGAGAAAGGAACCCGCAATCTAGAAAAGCAATGGAAAGCGCAAAAGGCAAACCTCTGCTATTCCAAGTTTTTGAAAGAAGGCAAGAACGCCCACCTCAAAGATGCCAAAGAGATCTTGAAAACAAATCGCACAGAGATTGCGTTTGAGTAAGGTTTCATGAGCTTGCGCATTATTGGCGGCACGTTCCGCAATCGTCTCCTTAAAACCCCAAAAGGCCCGCAAACGCGCCCATCTCTTGCTATCCTGCGCAAAGCGGTCTTTGATATCTTGCAGCAAGAGATCGTTGATGCGGAATTTCTCGACTTATTTGCAGGCGCGGGCGCGATGGGGCTCGAGGCGATCAGCAGAGGAGC
>JAFEGF010000349.1 GCA_018240225.1 Verrucomicrobiota bacterium | reverse complement strand
ACTTCAGCAACATCTTCCGATGGACGATCGATCGGAGCTCATGCATGATCTCTCTTGAACACTTGCGCCTCGGCCCCGAACACCCCGTCTTCCTTTTCCATCTTGCCGTCTCCAGCAACAATGTTCTTTCCTCTGTCGAATCCCATCTATGCGAAGAAGATGCTTATCTAGCGACAGTCCCTTGGGACAGATACAGCATCCAGCTCAATTGGCGCGTCATCGGACCAAAGAAAAACGAAGAAATGGAATCCGCCTACACAGCAAGATTTTAATGTAAAACAGGCTCAACAAAAGAGGGCAATCAGTCGGTTACAAAATGTAACCAACTGAACTGGAAGCCACTGATGGTAAGAAATACCTAGGGCCTGTCGTCAATTCAGTTCGCCTTTCACCTGCGAGCCTTAGCCTTCACTCGAAATAGTTAATTTTTTACAGATACTCGCTGCCGAATGACCTCTAGGATATCGACCTTTCCAAGGCCTCCCGTGTGGTGAAAAATGATGGCTTTTGGATTAGTCCCAAGCATTCTGCTCCAGTTATAGATAAGGGGTAGTTCTACAAGAGAAGGCTGATGCTTAAAAATGGCGCGGCACAGGGCATGTTGATCTCCCGCATGCTCCGCATTATTGCTAAAAGCCTCCTCAGCAAAGCGGTGCACAATGTCTGCTCCTTTGCGAAAGACGATCACTCCCGAGTTGTAATAGATCTCTCCGGGGAGGAGAGCGTTTTGTGTTTCTAAAAGCTCTTGGACAAAATTCGGCTCGCGGACAAGCCCGATTTCTGCACCAAAGGTAAGCGAATTAAAGAGAGGATCTAGCCCCCCGTTGATTTGACAATCGAGATCAAGCCAGAGATTTAAGGAAAAAGGGGATTGAAGAAGGGCAAGCGGTTTTTTGAACCACGCATGCCGGTACTTAAGGGTCTCTTTTCCATACAGCTTTTCCCAAATCTGTTTGTTTCTTAAAGGAATTTCATGGTCCCCCAAAATCTCTTGAGTGGGAATGTTTAAATAGTCCCCTTTGTCCAAACACCACTCGATACCCTTTTTCGACATCCCGAAATCGGCAAACGCTACTGGGAAGCTATTATGCGCCGTATAATATTCCCACCACCAGGGGAGGAGCCATTCCTGCCCTTTATCACATCCCACGATGATCCCTTTCGAGGACATTGAGTTCTCCTTAAAATCCAGATTATTCGGTATATAGCACTTACCATTGATTTTGAGAACAGGCGAAAGATGATAACTTCAGTTTATATTTACAACCAATTTATTATCAATAAGTTAAGTGTGATGTAGGTGTAATTTCAAGATTATACACAAACAACCTCAAGAATCGGTAGTATGCCAAGGAGAGACACCTAAATTTGAGTCAGGCGCAGCCGGCGCCGAAGCAGAGCTTGGGTCAAATTTAGGACGCCTCCTTGTCAAATTCCCAACTTTTGAAGTTGTTTGTGTATAGATGAATGCAGTCTTCGGGGCACCCCCCAGTTTTAATCGAGATGAGCGAACAAACTTGCACCTGATCAACTGCTTGATAAT
>JAFEGF010000034.1 GCA_018240225.1 Verrucomicrobiota bacterium | reverse complement strand
CTCTTGAATAACCTATTTTGCTCTCCCCAGAGCGAGCGGGCCATTGAGAAGATCAGGATCACTCCCCACTATCCGTTCGCAGCCCGTTCGCAGCCAAGGCTGCTTCACCTGCTTCCCACTGCGAAGGTACACCGTACCTTCTCGTGTGTCCGCAGCCTTCTCGTGTGTCCGCAGCCTTCTCGTGTGTCCGCAGTCTTTTCCTCTTCTTGCAAAAGATTCAGCATTCAGGCAAAATACTTTTCATATCATATCCATGCCTTTGGGAGATTTTCATGCGACGATCGATTTGTTTTTGTGAACCTAATTTATCCTTAGCAGGAGATGTAGCTACCTGGAAATTCTCCTACACCACTGCAGCTTCTTTGCCAAAAGGGACCCGCCTGAAGTTCGACCTCCTCTCAAAAGGAAGAGATATCGACTGGGAATGCCCCCAAGTGAACCCGAAAGAAAAGAAAAATTTGATCTGGGCTGAAACTCCAGAAGGAAAGGCATTTCCTGCCAAAGAATTGGAAGACGACGACCAGATCGTCCCATCCTTTGAATTTGTCCTGCCAAGCGAGATCAAGGCCGGCGAAACCCTCTCAATCTTTATGGGATCGCCCGACAAGAGCAAAGAGGAACAGAAAAAAAATGGAAACCGCGCTCAAACCCATATCCAAAGGCGCCGTCCTTTCCACCTCTACATCGACCCAAAAGGCAAAGGCGACTATAAAGATCCTGAGATCTTTACCCTCGACGTTCGAGGAAATGTTTTAAAAAATATCCGCATTGTAGCTCCTTCCATCGTCGCTAAGAACAAACGTTTTGATGTGATCATCCGTTTTGAAGATATCTTCGGCAACCTCACTAATAACGCTTCTGAAGGGACGCTCGTTGAGGTCAGCTACGAGCATTTGCGCGAAAACTTGAACTGGAAGCTCTTTGTTCCCGAGACAGGCTTCATCAACCTACCCAACCTCTATTTCAATGAGCCTGGAGTTTATAAAATCCAGCTGCGCAACCTCCAAACTAACGACAAGTTCTTGTCAGCTCCAGTCAAATGCTTCAGCGACAACGACAAGAGCGTCTACTGGGGGCTTCTGCATGGCGAATCGGAAAGGGTCGATTCCGCTGAGAACATCGAATCCTGTCTGCGCCACTTCCGCGATGAGCGCAACAGCCAGTTCTATGCCACCTCCTCTTTTGAGAGCCAAGAAGAGACATCGAACGAACACTGGAAGATGATCTCGACGCAAGTCGCCGAGTTCAATGAAGAGTACCGCTTCACCACCTACTTGGGATTCCAATGGTTTGGAGATACCGCTGAGGAAGGCCTTCGCCAGATCATCTATGCCAAAGACAATAAGCCGATCCTCCGTCGAAAAGACAGCAAATCCAGCGCTCTTAAAAAAATCTACAAGAGCCACACGCCAAAGGACATGATGGGCATCCCATCCTTTTCCATGGGAAAAGGGCTGGAGACCACCTTTATCGACTTTACTCCGGAATATGAACGGGTCGTAGAGATCTACAACGCTTGGGGAAGCTCAGAATGCACAGAAAAAGAAGGCAACCCCCGCCCTATTACCTCTGAAGACAAGACTGGCGTATTTGAATCGGAAAAAGGCTCTATCCGCAAGGCCTTGAACAACAACCACCGTTTCGGCTTTGTTGCTGGCGGTCTCGACGACCGAGGGATCTACTCTGAGTTTTATGAAAGCGGGCAGGTCCAATACAGCCCAGGACTCACAGCGATCCTAGCTATCGAACAGACCCGCGAAGCGCTTTGGCAAGCTTTGCACAACCGCTGTTGCTACGCCACAACCGGCGAGAGGATCATCGTTGGATTTTCAATAGCAAATGTCTTCATGGGCAATGAGCTTAACACAAAGGCCAAGCCAGGGCTTAACTTCAACCGGCACATTAGCGGCTACGTCGCCGGAACGGATATCATTGAAGAGATTAACATCATCCGCAATGGAGTCCCTTTCCACACGATCCGTCCTGATGCGACGCACATCGATTTCACCTTCGATGATACAGAGCCCCTTTCAAAGATCGCCCTGAAATCACCTGATGAAAGACCTCCTTTTGTCTATTATTACATTCGGGTCATTCAAAAGAATGGTCACATAGCTTGGGCCTCTCCCATCTGGATCGACATCACTGAACAAGCAGCTGTGGCTGTTGCTCCTAAGAAAAAGAAAAAGGGCGAATAGCTTCAAAATTAAGTTCACATTTAAAAAAAAAGCGGCATGGGTTACCATGTCGCTTTTTTTTCTTTCAAACAGGCTCATTCTACTACCCATCCAAAGATTTTTTATATAGGAAGGTTCTACAAACCCCTTGCGGCGCAATAGAGCGATTGCAAGTTTAAAATTTGTATACGCATACAACATGAAAATCGGGAATTTGTCAAAGTCCACTTCGCGCTTTAAAGGCTCTTTTACCTGCGTTGAACTACAATAGCCACCTTGAAGCCTTCTCTAGTGTCCGCAGTCATGAATTTGAACCCTTCTAAGACAGGTTTGCGGAGCCTCCAAAGGGGGCCGCCTCACCAGCTCATCGCTGCGAAGGTTTGCAGAACCTTCTTGTGAGTCCGCAGTCAAATCAGCTCATCTTGAATAAGTTTAAACTCTGCAGGCTGGTTCAAATTTAAAGATTGCTTGGCGCAGTCAAAAATCAATTTTTAAGTAGAAGGAGCATATACAATCGCACAAGCGATTTTGGCTTTTGCCCCTAGATTTTAAAGTCCCAGAAGCAGGGGACGTATGCGTCAGCTGTATAGGTTCGATGCATGGGGCTTTAAAGGGGTTTGGAACAAATCTGCGATTGATGCGGAAGCAGTATATAGTAGTGCCGATTCAAACGGCTAGGTTAACTGGGTTCAAGTCAATAACTTGAAATTTATCGTTAATCCGGCATTTCAAAACATCTGTTAGTTTCGGTATCTCTTCTAAGAAGAAGCCCCTAATTGCTTGAAAAAAAGTCACCGACGTTTCGTAATATCGATTGTAAACTGTATTTTCCCTTAGGATCTTCCATAAGCGTTCGATAGGATTCAAATTCGGCGAATAAGGAGGAAGATAGTGCACTTTAACCCTAGAAGAGGTCAAAAACTCATCTAATTTCTTGTTTTTGTTAGCTCTAGCATTGTCCAAAATTACATGAATAACTCGAGCCTTTGTCTGCTCTTCTAACTTCTTAAAAAAATCAAGCATTGCATCTGCATCAACTGTCTTATATTCCTGTGCAAAAATCTTCATTCCTGTAAGGCAAAGAGCTCCTGCAAAATGCAGTCGCAATTGTTTTCCAGATGTCTGCAAAGTCTTTTGAACACCCTTTTTGATCCACCCACATACGGTTTGAGATTGATGTTCAGGATGCACAGCATCTATAAAATAGATCTCTTCATCGGATTTTAGAGTCTCCTTTAAAGCTGCGTATTGCTCTATGAAAACTCGCTGTTTTTCAGGATCCAATTTTCCAGGTATTTTTTTAGGGCGTTTGTACGTGAACCTATGCTCTATTAACCAGTCTGTCATACCGCTTCTGGAATATTTTATCCCATATTGCTCATACACATAAGCAATGATCCCTTTGACCTTAAGGTATGTTTTTTCGCACAGATGTTTTAACAGAGTTTCCGTTTGCCCTTCTGACAATTTTGATTCGCTGCCACCTCGAGGGCTGCTTCTAGTCTTATCTTCTGAGTCGTATTCTCTCAAGTATTCCTGAACAGTAAAAAGACTGATCCGAAGTGTTTTTGCAAGATCTTGGGTTGAAATGCCCTCATCATAGCCCAGAATGACACAAATCCTATTGCGTTCGGAATAGTCTTTTGGACGCTTTAACCTGTGTTCTAAATCTGTTCTTTGATTCGGAGTCAGTTTTTTCATGACTGATATCTTAACACCAAGCAAACATTTTTCTATACGATTGAATCGGAACCACTATATACTCAATAACTTCAGGAATTGGACTCTAAGTCGCTAAATCAAGAAAATGAACAGGATATTAGGATGAACAGGATAGGGAGAGTCAATGAAGGGGACATTATTGATCAAAAAAAAAATGAGGATGGTTTCCCATCCTCACTTTTTTGCAATGAATTGCTAAAACTCAAATTATACAGTTGCTGTAGCAGCTGCTTGTTGAGTGATAACTGCATCGATAGCACGACGGAACAAGCTATTAGCATCTGTGATGTTAGCATAGCGTTGGATGTCAGCGCGTGGAGCAATTTCTGTAGCAACTTGAACTTCGTTACGGATAACGCGGCCAGCCCAGTCGTCAGCGTTTTGACGCTCGTTAGGTTGGATGTTATGCTCATCAGCAATGTCTGCACCAGCGAGGTTCCACATTGTTCCTTTGACAGCGTCTTGTACATCAGCAGCAAGAAGAGCAAAAGCAACAACGACTTCATCTCTACCGAGGTTAGAAGCAATAGCTGTTCTCAATGCTTCTAATGGAGTAGCAGCTGGAGGTGTTGCTGTTGTTGTATCAGCGCCAGTTGTAGCTGTGTTAGCTGGTGTTTGAGCTGGTGTGTTAGCTGGTGTTTGAGCAGGTGTTTCTTCTGCTTTAACAAACAGGCTCTTGATTTTGCTGAAAATGCTGGAAAAGAAGCTTGCGATTCCATCAGCGATTCCTTTGAAGAAAGAGCCGATTTGAGCGCAGAATCCTTTCGACTCAGCAGCATCTGTAGCTGGAGTTTGAGCTGATTGGATTGTATCTTGAGTTGCAGCGACTCCTGTTGGAGTTGCTGTGTTAGCTGCAGCTGTAGCATCTGGTGTTGCTGTAGCTGTTGCTGTTGCAGCTGGGTTTGGATTAACTGCTGTTGTAGTAGCCATAAAATTAAACCTCCTCTCTGGGTTTGTTGAAAACTGTTTTAAAATTCACTCTTATGCCGGCTAGAGAAACTTGAGTTTCTAAAGTTGCACAAGTGTGCTTTTTTTTGCATGAATCATAGATCATAAATATTAAGACCATATTAAGAAAAGATAAAAAGTTCATTTTCTTACAACCCCCTAGGAATCAGTCTGTTAAATTCAATTTTTTTTAAGAAAGATGCCTTCACAATGCTTTCCAAAAGGGTTTTATAGATTCGGACTGGCCAATTTTTGGCTCAAAATGGGTGAAAATTTGTTTAAGCTTGCGTTAAGAATTCTCTAAACTTTTGCAGATTTTTAGACTCGACGCGGTTGCAAATCGAAGAAGGCAGGACAGGGCATTGAGTATCCTACGATCAATTGGCAACAGACATATTAAGGAGGCAAGCCATTTGAAAGAGCAAAAAAAAACGGCTTAAAGGTAGCCTTTAAGCCGTTGCGGTTCTCCTTAAATATGTAGGAAGCTGCCAGCTCTATTGTTCCTGAGAATCAGAAACGTTGTTTGCAGCAACGTGCTGCACTGCTCGGCGAAAGACGCTGTTAGGCGCCAAAATATCGACAAATGGGACGATATCGCTCCGATCTTCTGTCTCCTCGCGTTTACGAACCACGTTAAAGAGGATCCGGAAAACCCATTCTCCGAGCTGGTCATCCCCTTCCAGGTTTAAGCGTATGGACGAGTTCTCTCTTCTTAAATCTTCAAGAGCGATATCTTTCATCTGCATAGTAATGGCTCTGACTTCATCTCTTGTTAGCTTTCTCATCGCTTCAAATACTAATGTGCGATTCAGATCCGTTTCACCCAAAAGACGTTGCAAATCTCCCATAGAGAATTGGCCCTGCGGCAAACGGGAAATTCCCGCTTGCTCATTGATGACCTCGTCGAGAGCTCCAGCTAAAATGCCATCATCCTCACCGATGTGATCACTATATTCTTGGATATCTTGCCGCGGCTCCGGCTCGCCAGGCAGCTGAACCTGACCACGGATCACACGATCGGCCCAGTCCCGCGGAGGTTGACCATCCTCTTCTGTAAGCTCCCACATCGCAGCTTTCACGGCATCGCGGTCTGCAACAGGAAGTTGATAGAATGCGGCAACCATTTGATCGCGGCTTTCAAATTGAAAGATCAACCCTATTCGAAATTTCTCCAATGCAGTATCTGGAGCTGTTGCCCCATTGGAAGCTTCCCCTTTGCCAAAAAAACTTTTCACCATATTAACGAGGCTTTCAATTGCACTCCAAATGCCATCAGCAAAAACTTTAAGCTGGGCGCCAACCTTAGCGCAAAAACCCTGTGGTTCGTCTGCACTCCGCACAGATGTTTGATCTTGGGGGCGAACGTCCTGTTCAAGCGATTCCATCCTTGTCTGTGTTTCACCTATTCCTCCGGGAATGTCATCGCTCTCATAAAAATGGGGGCCTCCCGAGTATGGTTCTGCTCGTGTGCCTGCGTGATGTATTGGTTGAAACGACATATAATTCCTCCTAGATTTGAAATTCGTTGTCGGTGATCGAATCAAAAAATTTAGCAGGAATCATACTTTCTTTAGGCAAATGCCCTCAAGCTCTTTTCTTTACAGACTCTTAAAAAACAATTGTGAACGGAGATGCATTGCACCTTAACTTACAAAATAGATCTACATCTATAGAATTCAAATTACCGCAACTGGTTAGCACCCAACTTGAAATCGTTGAATCATTCAGCGATCCAGAAAAAAACTAGGCCAGCGCTTTAGAAGAGCCAAAAAAAAACGGCTTAAAGGTCACCTTTAAGCCGTTGCGTTTCTCCTTAATATCTGAGAAGCTGCTTGGTTTATTGTACCTAAGAATTAGAAGCGCTGTTTGCTGCAACGCGCTGCACTGCTCGAAGAAAGACGCTGTTAGGCGCCAAAATATCGACAAACGGAACAATATCAGGCCGATCTACCGTCTCCCCGCGCTGGCGGACAACATTAAACAAAACCCGTAAGGCCCAATCTCCGATTTCATCTTGCGTTTGTAGATTTAAGCGCAAAGAGGAGTTCTCTCTTCTTAAATCTTCAATTGCGATATTTTTCATCTCAAGAATAATGCCTCCGGTAATTTCTTCTGGAAGACTTCTTACTGCTTCAAATATTAAGATGCGGTTTAGATTCCTTTCTCCTAAAAGACGCTGAAAATCTTCCATTGAGAGTTCGCCCTGTGGCAAACGGGAAATTCCAGCTTGCACATAGATGATCTCCTCGAGTGCTTCAGCTAAAATGCTATCTTCGTGACCGATACGGTCACTAAATTCTTGAACATCTTGCCGAGGCTCCGGTTCACCTGGCAACTGGATCTCACCACGGATCACTCGGTCAGCCCAGTTCGGGATAGGTTGGCCATCCTCTTCTGTTTGCTGCCACATCTCTTCTTTTAATGCATCGCGGTCTGCAACCGGGAGTTGATAGAAAGCGGCAACCATTTGATCGCGGCTTTCAAACTGATAGAGCAGTCCTTTTCGAAATTCTTCTAATGGAGTTTCACGAAGGGTTCCTTCGTTCACAGCTTCCCCTTTGCCAAAAAAACTTTTCACTGTGCTGATGATGCTTTCAATAACATCCCAAATCACTTCAGAAAATGCTTTAAGGTTGTCGGTGATCTGGGCGCAAAAGCTATCCGATTCGGCAGCACTCTGAGCTGCAACTTCACAGTTCCGACGAACTTCCTCCTCATAAGATCGCATGGTCGTAGCTATTTCACCTATACCGTTTGGAATCTCCCTGTTTCCATAATAGCCTTGAGAAAGTCCTGGATATGGTTCTGCTCGTGCGTCTGAGTGATGAATTGGATGAAACGACATGTAATTCCTCCTAGGATTTGAAATTCGTTATCAGTGATCGAATTAAAAATTTAAGCACGAATTATACTTTTTTTAGACACATCCCCTCAAGAGGTTTTCTTTACAGATTCTTAAAAAACACACTTGCGAACAGAGATGTATTGCACCTTAAGACTAACAAGTCGTATGGGCTATTTAGAGTCTGGCGTTAAAGAAAAACGAACCATTTTTTAGAACCGAATTTAAGAAGGCTTCCACTTTAGAACAGCAAAAAAAACGGCTTAAAGGTTACCTTTAAGCCGCTGCAATTCTCCTTGAAATGTCTAGGTAGCGCTTGCTCTATCTTTCTTGAGTATTGGATACTCTGTTTGCAGCAACGCGTTCTAATGCCCGTCGGAAAACACTGTTAGGCGTCAAAATATCGACAAACCGAACGATATCAGGCTGATCCTCTGTCTCCCCCCGCTTGCGGACTACGTTAAACATAACCCGCATGGACCATTCCGCGATCTCTTGTTCAGTCCTCTGACTTTGTTGCAAAGAGGGGTTATCTCTTCTTAACTCTTCTTGTGCAATCGTATGCATCTGAAGAAGAGTGTTTTCGCAAACTTCATCTGGAAGCCTAGTAAATGCTGTAAATATGAGGGTGCGGTTTAGATCCCTTTCCCCTAAAAGCTGTTGAAATTCTCTTATTGAGTATGGGCTGTTCTCATTTGGCAAACGGGAAACTCCCGCTTGAATGCAGGTGACCTGCCTAACGGCTCTTGCTAAAATGCTATCTGCCTCAAATAGTCGAGCACTATGCCGCTGGATATCTAGCCTGGGCTCTATCTCGCCAGGAAGCTGAACCTCGCCACGGATCACACGGTCGGCCCAATTCTGAACAGGTTGAGCATTTTCTCCTGCAAGCCTCAACATTTCAGCTTTTACAGCATTGCGGTCAGCAACTGGGAGCTGATAGAAGGCATCAACCAACTGATCCCGTCTTTCAAATACAAAGTACACGTCAGCTCGAAATTTCTCCAATGGAGAATCAACGAGGGTTCCTCCGTTTGCAGCTGCTCCGATCCCAAAAAAACTTTTTACCTTACTGATAGCGCTTTCAAAGGCGCTCCAAATGGCATCAGCAAATACTTTTAGTTTGTCGCCGATCTGAGCGCAAAACCCCTTTGAGTCGCCTGCGGCCTGTGCCGAAACTTGACCGTTCGGACCAACTTCTGTTCCAACCGATTCCATTCTTGTTGATGTTTCACTTACTCCTCTCGGTCTATCTTCTCTTCTATTTGGAACCTGATCAGGTGGAATTTGCCTCAATGGTTGTGAACCTACTCTTGATGCTGAAAAAGCCATATACATCCTCCTCGGATTGAAACCAGTTATTGAAGATCAAATTTAAAAAATTAGCAGCTATTATACTTTCTTTAGACAAATGCTCACAAGCAGTTTTCCTGCAAGCTCACCATTCATGCGCTAGGTTTAACGGATTAGACTTCAGTTGCGAAATGGATCGATTTCGCATATGATGGCAGGCCTATGCGCATTATTTTAGGATCCCAATCGCCGCGGCGAAAAGAAATCTTAAGTTATTTTACCCTCTCTTTCGAGCAGGTGCCTTCCCATTTTGATGAGGACACGGTTCTCTTTTCTGGAGACCCGATCCAATACTCTCTTGAGCTTGCGCAAAAAAAGAGCGATGAGCTCTCAAAACGTTTTTCAAGCGACATGATCATCACAGCTGACACGGTGGTCTATTTCAATGGAAAGATCTACAATAAGCCAAAAGATCTTGAGGAAGCCCACCGCATGATGAGGGAGCTTTCTGGCAACTGGCATTACGTATACACGGCTGTCTCCATCCGGCAAGGAAACATCCATCTTGCAGAAACAGAAGAGACCAAGATACGTCTGCATGAGCTGACGCCTGAGCAAATTCACCAATACCATTCCCACTGCTCCCCTTTGGACAAAGCAGCAGGTTATGCGATCCAAAAATCGGGAAGCATCATCGTCGACAGGATCGAAGGATGCTATTACAATGTGATGGGCTTTCCAGTGAATACGCTGCGCAAGCTTTTATCCCAAATGGGAATCGATCTCTGGAGATACCTCAAACCATTTTGACGAAAAAAATGAAAAAACGATCGACCTTGTACGCTCTTGTTCCCTTTGCATTGCTCTGCTCCGTATGCACCGGATCTGACTCCATTGCATCCGATCAAGTTGTCTTAATTGCAGAAGAGCCGGTGAACAAGCTGCATGTCCTCTATCTGATGCAGTCGAAAGAATGGGACAAGTCGATCGATCTATATAGACAGTACAAGCAGCAGCTAGGAAGGCACGATTTCGAAATCCTGCAGCAGATGGCCCTCATCATCCTTGAACAAGGAGCGCGCAGTTCCGATCCGGAGCTTCAGCTGATCAGTATTTTCGGCACAGGGATCGCGGGTGTTGCAGCTGCAATCGATATCTTGGAAGCTGGGATCACAAGCCCCCATCCTCAAACGCAAATGGCGGCCATCCAGTATCTTGGCCACATGCAGGACGATCGGAGCGAAGAGCTTCTCACCAAAGCAATGTCTTCCGACTTTTTCTTCACCCGCATGGAAGCTGCCTACCAATTAGCTGCCAGAAAAAGCCGCGTTGCCGTCGGACAGATCGAATCGCTTATGTACAAAGTCCCTCCTCAAATGCGTTTCTTCTTTCCCCAGTTTTTCGCATTGATCGGCACATCGGACGCCATTTCCGTTCTCCGCCATATGATGGACGAGCCTTTCCACATGACGCGGATCGAAGCTGTATTGAGCGCTGCCAAGTTCGGACGGGACGATCTGCTTCCTTCCATCCGAGCGCGCGCCACCCACTCTTTCATCGCTGAACAAGAGGCGTGCGCAACAGCGATCGGCCTACTTAAAGACTCCAAATCGATCCCATTGCTGCAAAAGCTGAGCCGATCCTCTTCTCCGAATGTCCAATTGGCAGCTCTGCGCTCTTTGTTTGCGCTCGGCGACGAGTCGGTCAAAAAAGAGATGTTCGAGATCGCCAAGAAAGAAGACCTCTTTGCCATCAACATGCTTGGCGATATACCCGGATCGGAAGACGTTCTCTATGAGCTTGCAAAAAAGGAAGAGATCCAACTCCGGTTCAACGCTGCATCTGCGCTGCTAGCCAGAAGAGATCCGCGCAGCCTTCCTCTCTTGCGCGAGTTCATTATCCGTGACTCAAGGGATTTAGGATTCCAGCCCCACAACTCGATCGGCAACTCGCTGATGTCTTGGAAAGTGATCCCCTCTGCAGTACAGCACCAGCAAAAGGACTCCTATGACCTTGTCACCCTCTCTCTAAACGTCAGGGAGCACCTCTTAAGGCTCGCACTTGAGCTTCCTGAAGAAGATTTTCTCAAGCTCGCCTCGGCGATCTTTGACTCGCGGCAAGGAGAGCTGATCCCAACGCTTGTCGCTCTTTTGGAAAACCTGCAAACTCCTCAAGCGATCGCGCTCTTGAAAAGCAAAGCGCAGACCGCCGGCGCCCCTTTGATCCGCGCGTATTGCTCCTTAGCGCTTCTCAGAATGAAACAGCAAGGGCCTTATGAGCAGTCGATCTTGAACTGGATCGCGATGCGCAAAAATACAGAGATGGTCCGCTTCCGCCCCATGCTCCCCTGGAATGTCAGGATCTCTGAAAAAAGCAATGCGTTTGAACTCACTCCGGAAGAAAACTCGCGCCTTCTCATCCTCTGCTACCAAACGCTCGCCGAAAGGCACGACGAGATGAGCATCGATATCATCCTCGAGGGGCTGAAATCGGGCCACGCGAAAAATCGGTTCGTCCTTGCAGGTTTGCTGATTTGCGCTCTTCAATAATATTCATCGGATCATATATACTGCGCCCGGTCAGGTTTTGTGAATTTCGACTCGGCTAGAACAAAGTAAAATCGACAGGATCTTAAATCAGCAATACCCTCTAACCGGGCAGGGTAAGGATGAGGATCGATTCGACGCAGTCAAGCCAAGTCTAAATTCACAAAACCTGACCGGGTGCAGTATATCTTCTATGCTTGATATTGATGCGATAGGATCCGATGTCCGATTTTAAAGCTTGTCTTCTTTCCTTGTTCTGCCTAACTGCGCTCCCTATGCTGTCCGCACAAGAAGAACTGCTCGAGGAACCTGAAGCAGATTATGTCTTGCAACAGGAAGAGGAGGATGTTGAAGCCTATTTCGATTACAGCTCAGAACAAACAGAGTGCGTCGAAGAGGATGACTTTGACCTAATCGGCATGCAGGAACAAGAAATCGCAATGGACCTCGACGAGGTGCCCATTTATTCTGAAGATGTCGAAGTCGATCCCCCTTTCGACAAGTACACCCCCGCTCCTCCACCTCCGCCCCCTATTAGCACCACTCCGGAACAGCTGACGATCGATCTTAAAAACCCGACATTCGTCCAAGGCGTGATCCGCACTGACGAAGGAGGGATTGTGTCAGCTCCTGGCTTGCGCATTCAAGCGAAGCACATCGAGTACACGAACAAGATTGAAAATGGCGTCCGCGTCCAGAAGATCGTGGCCGAAGGGGACCTGATGATGGACTATGCCGATAGGGCATTCGTCGGATCCCGCCTCGAATACGACTTTATCCATAGGACCGGAACACTTTGGGATGGTAAAACGTTTGTCGACATGTGGTTTTTAGGCGGCGATAAGATCGATCTGAAAGAAGATGGGACCTTCTACATCTATAATGCCTTTGTCACCACATCGGAAAGCCAGGACAACACTTGGGAGATCAACGCCAAGAAAGTCAAGATCACTGAAGACTACCTTCTTTCGGCGCGCAACATCCGCTTCCGCTTTTTTAAAGTCCCCCTCTTTTGGCTCCCCTCTTTCAAGAGCAACCTCAAAGCCTTTACCGATCCACCCATCCGCTACAAAGTGGTCTGGGATAAAGGGCTAGGCCCCCGTTTAACGATGCGCTATCGGGTCTTTTCTTGGCGCGACCTCAACCTCTTTTTCCGTTTAGACTACCGCTTGAAACGAGGCTTTGGCGGCGCACTGGAATCAGAGTACTTCTCTCCGGATGGACTGACCACGTTCGTTACGCGCAGCTATGGCGCACATGACAAGAGCTTCCCCTATGAGACAGGGCCACACCGCTACCGGCTGCAAGGGCTCTACCACACGCAAAGCAAGGATGAGCGGACGCAGGTCCACATCACCTATGACAAGCTGAGCGACAACCGGATGGTCGGGGATTTCAAGAGCGACGACTTTGAGATCAATACCCAGCGGCGGACCCAGCTACTGATCTACCACCAACTGGACAACATGTTTGCCAATTGCAGGGTGCAGCCGCGGATCAACCGTTTTCAGAGCATCGACCAAGAACTTCCCCTGATCTCGCTCGGCGTACGCCCCTTTCAAATCGGCAACTCGGGGATCCTCTCTTCGAACTATGTCAATGCCGGGTATCTCGATTACGTCTATGCGAACGAGCTGCGCGATAAATTCCATGAGCTCGGCCTCTCCTCATCCACCCATTCCTTGCGTTTAGAGACCCGCAATAACCTCTACCGGCCATTCCATTGGGGACCGATCACTTTTACTCCAGGAGCCGGGTTCTATGGGGTCTTTTACGGAAGATCCCCTGAGCACCACGCGACAGGACAGGCCATCCTGACCTACACGGGCACGTTGCAAACCCACCTCACACGCCATTACGACCACTTCAAACACATCGTCGAACCCTACATGCGGTTCGAAGGGCTGACCAATCCCACATCGGGAGTCAATGACCACTTTTATTTCGACATCACCGACGGGGTCACCCAGCTAAATCAACTCCGCATCGGCTTCCGCAATACCTTCTTCAGCCCAAAACAGTCCCTCTTCGGCCCATCCTTAATGGCAGACGTCTACACTTACGGGTTCTTTAATAAACGGAAATTCGCCCAGTCCTTTCCCAAATTCTATACCGATATCGAATGGAGCCGACCTTCCTATGCGGTCCGCAGCGGGATCGCTTGGAACAACGAAGAGACTCTATGGGACTATGTGAACATCGCGACCGATTGGACGATCAATGCCGACTTTGCCTTTGGCGTTGAGTTCCGCCACCGGAGCAAGTACGATTGGCGCAAAGCCAACCACCAGAACTTTTTTCTAGATATCGCGCGGCCGATCCCCCAATTGCTCGATTCTCCCCTTTCCGACGGGCGCGACACTTTTCTGACCCGCTTTTTCTTCCGGCTGGCGCCTAAATTGACCTGCCACATCCAAACACGCCATGGATGGGGCAGAAATGATGAACCGCGCTACAACGCCGGCAAAGTCGACCTCTTCCACATGCTCACCTGCAGTTGGCGCCTGCGCCTCTCCTACGAAAGGATCCCTGGAGACAACCGCTTTTCTGGCGCAGTGTCCTTAGTCAAATAGGCCATCCATTATTTTTTTAATTTAATAAAAAATAATATAATTTTCATTGCAAATAAATCAATTTAATATAAATAAAACTCAAATTGCATTAAAATAATTAAAAAAAATTAAGGAGGCGAACATGTCTAGCACAGCAATCAATCCAGACCAAACGTTGAAAAATGCATATGGATTTAATGATCAAACTCCAGCAACGGGTGAGAAAAAAATTAACGAATTTAGATTTGTGGGCACATGTGACGATATTCTTGCAGGAACAGTAGAGACGACTGAAGAAGTTTACCTGATAGCGCTTTCCAGCAAAGTGGAGCCGTTGAGACAAGCAATTGCACGTATCGAATTAAGGATATCCAATTTCGACAATCAGGTTTCTGTATCCAGTTCTCAGCACCCTGAAATTCCTGTTGGTACAATCTTCTCAAAACTCTCTGAATATCTGCTTGATGATGCGAAAAAGTTTGATCGAAAAATCGAAAAATTAAAGGCAACCTATCCGAAAGCCGAACCTTTATTTGAGGGTAAGGACATGAGATTAAAAGAAATCATCGGGAACATAAACCGCTTCTTATTGCCGGTTTCTCCATCCTTTCTCGAACCGTCTTCATCCGAAACTCCAATCATTAGGACAGTTTTAGAGATCGCTTGCTTGATTGGCCCATCAGACAAGCTCTTCCTACGCGCACACGTACCAGAGCAAGGGCTTACTTGGGATAAAGGGATTGAATTAACAAAGACGCCTGAAGGAACCTATTCCTTTAATGTCGATGCTGATGAAGATTTTGAATTCAAAGTCTTGGTCAATGACTGGAATTGGTCCGCCGGTCCTAACATGATCGCAAAAAGCAATCAATCGATTACATTTACACCAACCTTCGAGCATCCGATTTAATGTTGTTGGCTTAATTATTATAGATTATTTTCCGCACGAACTACGGCTCAATTTTGCGACTGCATACAGCAGTCGCAAAGTATTCCCTTTCCCTCAGCTGATTTATCAATCATTCCCGAGCAGACGATAGAATTTAACGACTGTACCGTAATGATGAGGGGCAAAGAAAACATCGTGCTGATAGACATGATTGCTGAACGACCATCCCCATTTGGACTCGATGGTTCCCCCTGTGCGAAATATTCCTGCATGAACAATCCCTGCAATTGGGCGGCCTTCCCATGTAGCGCCAATAGGATTTTCATAGACAGTCAAATCGCCATCTTGCGGGTGTTCCGAGGAAGAGATATTTCTGAAATACTTCTGGACAATATGATTGAAATAATAGGGTTCTTCCAGATGCTCTAGCGTTGAGATCCTATCACCGCACCTTTCTTCAATGGCTTCATTGTAGTTCAAAATGGCATACTTCATACAATTGTCAAAACGTTTTTGATCGCCGTTGTCATAGGTTCTCACAGTAGTGAAATAAGCTTTTAGGCCATGTTCCCTTGATTCGGGCGCACTTGAGCTAACTTCTTTGAATTTCAAAGAAGCATCGTGGCACGCTTCTCCATGAATTTTAAAATCGTTTGATCCTAAATGACAAATTTTTGAGATGATTTCTCTAAATTCGCCTGCATCTGAAGGCGATCTCCTGGCATAGGTTTGTTCTCCATTAATTCCTCTTAAGTAAACAGGAATACCGGCAATTGCCTCTATAGCCGCCATTTCGACCGATCTGAGCATAGCTAGTTTATAAATCTGGCTTCGCTCATCTTCAGTCAGTTTATAGGCATAGTAGTAATTGAGAAAAGAGTCTTTGCCAAACTTTTCAAACACCATATCTCCCAGAGAAACTTTTTGTTCCGATGTAAGTGAAGATGGCGGATACCGAACATCAACTTCAGTGATATGCCCCAAATCTTCGATATAAAACTCCTCTTGAGAACCGCATGGATAAGAACCGTCTGCTACCTGAAAGGATGATGGAATAAACTGTGCTGCCATAATCACCTCTTAATATTAATCAAATTATATATAGAATAATTCAATAACATTATAGCACATTTAAACTAATATTTAAATTAAATAAACTATTTTTATTTATAATTAAATTATTTTTTTGAATAAATAGACATTAACGCAAGCAAGAAACAATTTTTTAAATTTATTTATATATACTGCTGACACTTCAATCGTATAAGCGATTTTGGCTTTTGCGCCCTTATTTT
>JAFEGF010000348.1 GCA_018240225.1 Verrucomicrobiota bacterium | reverse complement strand
CATCGGGTACCCCTTCGGGCGCCTTGCAATTTGGCATCCTCGCTCGCTTTTTGCTGACACTACCACTTTTAATTACACCCTTAATTCGAGATTAAAGATAAGGGATTTTTTTCCGTCTTTTTCTGAAGGGCGAGCTGGCCGCATGCTGCAGCAATGTCTTTTCCTTTCGTATAGCGCCAGGTCGTTACGATCCGATGCTCCTCTAAAATTTCACGGAATGCCTCGATCGCTTCCTTTTCCGGACGGTTAAGGTTCAGTCCAGGAACAGGGTTATAAGGAATAAGGTTGATCGTACAGGGCTGCCTCTGGACCAATTTCGCAAGCTCTTCAGCATGTTCGGGGCGGTCGTTAATGCCTGAAATTAGCGTATACTCATAGGTGATATCCCGATGGGTAGTCCGCGCGTAATCGATCATTGCGCCCATAATCTCCTCGAGATCATAACGCCGCGCATAAGGGATGATCTTTTTACGGATATGCTGGTTGGGCGCATGCAGGGACAGGACCAAATTGACTTTGAGGTTTTCTTGCATAAACCGACGGATCCCTTGGACAACGCCGACGGTGGAGACTGTGATCCTTCTTTGGGAAATGTTCAATCTTAACGGATCGTTCAGAAGTTGGATCGCTTTCAAGACATTGTCATAGTTCTCAAACGGCTCGCCCATCCCCATAAACACGACATGGGAGACCCTCTCCCCCTTTTCCTGCAGATACTGGTGGATGGCAAAGACCTGTTCAAAGATCTCTCCGGCAGTCAAATTGCGGATAAGCCCCTCTTTTCCAGAAGCGCAAAACGCGCAGCGCGCTGGACAGCCCACTTGGGATGAAACGCATACAGTTCTTCTATCGCCGGAACAAATCAACACCGACTCGACCAGCTGATGATCGGCAAGCTCCCACAGGAACTTGATCGTTTCTCCATCGTTTGAGTGCTGGACCGAGGTTTGGGAAAGGCTTTTCCAATGAAATGCGGAAGAGAGTTTTTGCCGAAGCGCTTTGTTCAGATCGGTCATTTCTTCCCAATCTGTTTTCAAACGCTCATAGGCCCAGTTTAATATCTGCTTGGCGCGGAATGGTTTTTCTCCATTTGCAACAAGCCATTCGGCCCACTGCTCTAATTGGAGTTCATGGGCATGGATGCTCATTTACCCGTTCTTTGTCGCGACGACTGTTCGATGGTAGCTCTGCTGGCATCTTTCTCTGCGATGAGCTTCTTGTCGATGCCCTTCGTTGTGCGCTTCGAGCGTTTCACGAGTATTCTTGTTGGCAGTTTCACAGACTTTCAACTCAGCTTTTCTTAGCAAGTTTGCGCCGATCTGAGGCAATAAAGCAAGGGCAGAAGGGATGACATGCAAGCGCACTTGCGGAAGAAACGGTGCTGCAGAACCACCTGACTGGAGAATCTTGCTGACGGCTTGGAGCTGGAACATATAAAAACCTCTTTTAACCAAATCTTTTTTCACAATGGCTGGCAAAGTGACAAGTGCATTATTTTTGGGGTCTATTTTAAGCTATCGTACGAAATGGATGCAAACTCTTTTTATACACAAACAAAATAAAAAATCGGTTTTGCTTGTGTCGGATTATACACAGAGTGATTCAAAAATTGGAATTTGGCAAAGCTGGCGGCAAGAATTTG
>JAFEGF010000347.1 GCA_018240225.1 Verrucomicrobiota bacterium | reverse complement strand
CGGGCTGGATTTCTTTTTAGGCGATCCTGAATCAATGGGAATGGGATCGCGCATTCTCATCCAGTTTTTAGAAAAGCATATCTGGCCTGAATTTCACTATTGCATCGTCGATCCTGATGTCCGCAATGTCCGCTCGATCAAAATGTTTGAAAAATGCGGCTTTGTCAAAGCAAAGCGGATCGCAACTGTTGATGCGCTCGGTTGCAAGGTCCAGCTAGAGCTGATGATGGCCGAAATGAACATTTTATCTTGATGGCTAAAGAGTTTTCTGTAAAAGTTTTTAGCAACTTTTACAAGGGAGCAAAATCGTGAAATTATTCAACTTACTGGTGATCTTGTTTGCTGTGTTATTTAGTTCCCATTGTTTAGCTAGAGGTACAGACTTTCAGAATTATGTTTACGATGATCAGGGAAATCCTTTGTTTGTAAAAGTGTATGTTCCTGCATCAAAAATGGAGCTTTGGAAATCTAGTGACAAAATCAACCTTCTATCTGCTGAAGGACAGAAGATTCAGATTTTAAGACGCATAGTCCAAGAAGACGGCAGAGGTGGTTTTTTAGTCGTTCCAATAAAGAAAAAAAGAAGTAAAGACGACGATGACGAGGAGAGTACCTGGGAGTGTCCCTATTGCCTTACAGTAAATCCATCAAATCGGCATGCATGTTCAAATCCTGAATGTCCATTGTATAGAAAAGGTGGTAGAGATTGGTAGTCATCCTTGATCTGCTAAAACAATGAGTTCGAGAGTTTTCTGTAAGAAGTCCCCATCAGAGTACTCTTGGGTCAATTTTTTACGAAGTTCAGTGTATTTATGTTGTAGCATAGATGTTTCGGGAATTGATTGGTCAACTCGAAATCCTAGGCCTACCGTAAATAAAAATTTTCGGGAGGTTCTATCTTTTAGTCCTGAATTGAATGAATGCTTCAGGGTATTCCATTTCTGTTCTAAATCTCTAAGATGGTCAAGAGATGGAATTTCCAGTGTGTAACCTAGTTTTCCTGAAGAGGTAAGAGTAAGAGACATTTGTTGGAAAAGATCTGCATTTTTCTGACCATAGCCTAAGCAAATTCCTAAAAGATCATGACGAGAATAGAATTTTTTTTTGGTTTCTTCGTTATTCATTAAAGCATCGAACAATAAGTTTTTATCCATTAGGGAAGGTTCAATTTTACTAAACTGTTTTTTGTTTTGGTCTAGGGTTGAAAGAAACAGGCGTTTGTTAATTACAGCGACTTTTACATAATGGACTTCAAGATTCTGATCGAAGAAATCAAAAATAAGATTGTTTCCACAAAATCGATAGGCGTATTTCTTCCAGATTTCCCACCCTTTTTGAAATAATGCATGGTCTTCATCAAATGCTCTGAAAAATAGGTCAATATTCTCTACAGGTCCAAAATGATGGCTATTTACAACGGCTTTCGGTTTTAAATAAGAATAGAAGCCCATTGGTTTGCCGCCAATTAGGACGTAGCCGATCGAATCTTCTTGAATCAAACTTCTGAAAAAAAATTCTAAGAGGAACTCCTCTTCTAAATCTAAAGAAAGGAGAAATTCCTTTATCTTATTTGAGTTGGATTTTTGGCGGCTGCTTGAGATTGAAGTACATTGAGTTAAAATAAGAAAAAGAAGAAGGAAGCAAGCACAATG
>JAFEGF010000346.1 GCA_018240225.1 Verrucomicrobiota bacterium | reverse complement strand
AAGGCTCTGGCGAGATCATCTGGGAAGGCGGCGACAACCGCAAAATGCAGCCTGGCACGATCGAGCTGATCGAACCTAGGTTCTAACCTCCCTTTTATATCCTCACTGCTCTCCCCCTCTTCCACCATTAATTGGAAGAGTTGGAGGGCAGTTTAGTCTCTTTGCTGTTGCATCCTGCTATGTTAAACCTATTTTTCTTGCTGCGGAACCCTGTCCCCGCATTAGGTATTTGATTCATTAGTTTTCTATAAATAAAATAATTTATTCACAGAAAACTTAATAAAATCTCCACAAAAAAGCACTTAATATGCTAAAATAATCATTTTCGATTACAAAAAGGGGATTAATTATGTCATTTAAAACCACTTCACAAGACCATCTTCCAAAAAATCTCATTTCTGGTTATGTGTGCTTTGAATCAAAAGACACTTCCTTTGTAGGAAAGGATGTCTCTTATTCTTTTGGCAAAAGGATCCAGCTATTAAATCATGAGTTTCTTAAGATCTCTCCTCATGATCTGATGTATAAGGTCATGACCTGCACGATTAATTCGAGCGGAAACGAAAAGTATCAATATAAATTCCTCCCTTCGTCCCTGTTTTCTCAAGCAAGGATCTCCACACCTAATGGCGACGCCATTTGCTACACAGAGATCCCGGACAACGATGAAGATACCCCGAAAAGCTATTTGCTTCGTCTAGCTCCTACTACCAATTTTCCTCCTACGCCATTTGATGAGGTTGTACGCACCGTTGCATATTCAAGCAAAGGATTAAATACAGATTTTTATTCTAAAGCTGACGTACCTGATGACTATTGTGTCATTGAAAGGAGTCCAGGTATATTTTATTCGCTTTCTCCCGAAACGAAATGGATCGAGGTTGGAACTGGAAGAGTTTTCCCCATGGATTTTGATGAGGTCTCTTTTAAAAAATGCAGCATCCACTCTGGAGTTAATGTTTTTAATGAAACAAAAGATGAAAATCGTCTTACCTTTGAAATTTCAGCCTGCGGCGAGCCTGATGTTGAAATTCTTTTTGACAGGACCCATCTTTACGTGACCATGCAGCATCAGGTCTTTGGAAATCGTATCGACTTTTACCATCGAGTTATCTTAAAAGAGCCTGAAATGATCGATGTCGATCATATTTCTGCAACATTTACGGACTTAGGAACGCTTCAGATAACAATTCCATTTTTCCATAATGGTAACCTGCGGCCTCAAGAAACTCACGCCCCTATTTTTATCGCATCATCAGAACCTGTTGCCCTTCCGACCGAGATCACTGTCCAATATCCAGCCCGTCTCGGAGAACATCTATATGTCCGCGGAGAAGGCTCTGGGTTCACCTGGGACCAGCAAATTCCTCTCGTCAATATCGATGCCCATACTTGGCAGCTCAACCAACCGATGCAAGGCGAGTTTAAGTTCAAAATCCTGCTGAACAACGAAGAATGGGAAACCGGAGGCGACCATCCCGCAAAAGGCGGCGATGCAGTTGCGGTGTCCCCGATCTTTGCTTCGCAAGCAGAAAAGAGTTCTGATGCATCCCCGCTGACGCGCGTTTCTTTCTTCCACCAACCGGCTGAAGGCGAAACGCTCGAAATCAGAGATTCGCTGCATGATTGGAGCGCTGGCATCGAGCTGAAAGACATGGGCAA
>JAFEGF010000345.1 GCA_018240225.1 Verrucomicrobiota bacterium | reverse complement strand
CGATGAACTCAGCTGCAGCCAATGCCCCTTTGGCAAAGGCGTCCCGCGTGTGCGCTTGATGGGTCAATTGGATCCTTTCGTGTCCGCATTCAAAGATGATGGTGTGCTCGCCGATCACGTTGCCAGAACGGATGCTGTGGATGATGATTTGTTCTTTTTTTCGGTTGGGATCAGATTTGTTGAATGCAATTTCTCCCTTTCCAATCGACTTGGCCATTGCCAGCGCTGTGCCGCTGGGACTATCTTTCTTATGGATGTGGTGGGTCTCGATGATATCGATATAGCAATCTCCGAATAGAGAGCTTGCAAGTTTTTTCACTACTTCAAGACAGAGGGCGATCCCTAAGCTGAAGTTGGGGGAGTAAAGGATTGGGATTTCACGGGCGGCAAGCTCGATCGCTGCGAGGGCGCCGCGGTCCAAACCTGTCGTTCCGATGACGAGTCCTTTGTTTAATGCATGGGCGGATTCGATGTGTTTTTTAGCCGCATGGATGGAAGAGAAGTCGATTGCAACTTGACATCCATCCATTGCTTCCTCCGGCGTCGTCTTTAATGGGATTCCAAGCTTGTCCGCAGCCGCAGAAAAATAAGCGGAGTCCTCATCTGGTCGAATGGAGCCGCAGACAATTTTGAAGCGGGTGTCTTCTTTTGCCAGTTTGACGATCCTCTGTCCCATTTTTCCGCTTGCGCCGAGGATGCTGATAGTTAAAGCCATATTCCAATTTCCTATCTGATTAATTCTGCCAGGATCCAATTTCCAAGGATATTCAAGATGGGATCGACCAGCAAATCGGGCACTTGTTCCACATCCGATTTTTGCACGAAGTAGCCATATGCGTTTTTGGCAAAGTTGAGCTTTTGTTCAGCATTCAAGTTCTTGTAGCGGTTGCTCTCGGCAACGATCGCTCCGATGTAGGCCGGCATCTTTTCAGGTTTATAAATGGCTCCGTAAAAGCTGATCATTTCATTTGCAAACGTATTGGCGTCTTTCGATGTGGGAGTGTTGTAAATGGGAATGTTGGTGCTCACAAGTGTATTGTCTTGGATCAAAAGAGTCACTAAAGGAGGAAGGAACAATTTAAAGACTGGATCAAAAATGTAATCGGGAAGATAGGGCGTATCTGTCTTATCGATGATCTCATTTAAGACTGCCAATACTCCCGCACGTTTTTCATCCAGCGTCAAATCTGCATCCGTTTCCACCAAAGCCGCAGCTCGGTAGGTAAGGAAGATCAAATCTTGGGGCTGAAAATGCGCGGTAAGGTCTTTAACGAGCTGCTCGGCGTAATGGTGCCAAGCTTCCTGAGGATCTTGGAGATCATTGGCATTGGATGCATTGGTGTAAGAGGGCATAGCAAATAGAATCGTTAATGCGGCTAGTAGAGCTTTGAACATAAAACCTCCCAATGAACCGTTGTCGTCGGATCGAAAAATAGATCATTGCTTCGAAGGTTGTGCAATGTCAAGGGGATTTTAGAGTCTGTCCATGAAATCAGGCTGTTTAGTTTTTTAAGATTCTTTTTGATGAGATTTCATAAGGCATTAGTCGTTCGAACGACGAGGCCATGTGTTAACACATGGGTGAGGAGTTCGATATGAAAGATCACATAAAAGAATCCAAAAAACAAAAGCATGGTTTGTGGACAGACTCTTAGAAGCTGTTTTATAACTAGACTTTTTAGGGATTTGAGAGGCTTTCCGAT
>JAFEGF010000344.1 GCA_018240225.1 Verrucomicrobiota bacterium | reverse complement strand
TGGACCCCGCAGGACAAGCAAAAAATATTTGCTCTATGGGAAAAGAGGCTCGGCCGCTATGAGACCCCCTACCTGACAATGGACAGCAGCGGCAACAGCATCCCCGCTGAGACAGTCGACCATTACCTGTCATTGCATACCCTCAAGGCGATGGCGAAGAGCTTGGACGCGCACACTTCTTATTTTAGCCCTGAAGAGGCATTTGAGATGCGAGCCAGCCTAGAAAAGCAGTTTGAAGGGGTTGGGATCGTACTTCGCGAAGGGATCAGCGGCGTTGTCATCAGCGACCTGATCAAAGGAGGCCCTGCAGATAAGAGCGGTAAAATCACCCCTGGCGACCTCATCGTAAAGATCGATGGGAAATCGGTTGAGGGAGCCTCTTACGAAGAGATCTTGACCAGTCTGCAAGGAAGCGGATCTTCGGTAGTGCGGATCGGGTTCAACAGGAAGAGCGGCAAGCAGGAGATGGTCTACTACGAGGTTGACCTCAAGCGGGAAAAAATTGTGATGCAGGACGAGAGGCTGCAGTACACGTTCGAGCCCTATGCCGACGGGATCATCGCCAAGCTGACCCTCCCATCCTTTTATGAAAGCGGCAACGATTCCAGCTGTGAAAAAGATATCCGGGATGCCCTTAGAGAGCTGAGAAAAGAGGGGCCGATCTATGGAGTGGTCCTCGATATGCGCGAGAACTCAGGCGGATTTCTCAACCAGGCCGTAAAAGTAGCCGGCCTGTTTATCTCTTCAGGGGTAGTCGTGATCTCGAAATATTCCCAGGGCGAGGTGCAGTACCTGCGCGATATCGATGGCCGAAGCTATTACTCAGGCCCTCTAGTGATCCTGACCTCGAAAGCCTCCGCTTCAGCAGCTGAAATTGTGGCGCAGGCCCTTCAGGATTACGGCGTGGCCCTCGTTGTAGGAGATGAAAGGACCTACGGCAAAGGGACGATCCAGTACCAAACAGTTACAGACGACCATGCCTCGGTCTTCTTCAAGGTGACCGTCGGAAGATACTATACCGTCTCTGGCCGTTCGACTCAGATCGAAGGGGTCAAAGCAGATATCCTGGTCCCGACTTTCTATAGCGCATTCAACATCGGTGAAAAGTATTTGGAATATGCCTTAAAAAGCGATCGGATCGCTCCTGCCTATGTCGACCCTTTGACCGATGTCGATCTGCGGAACAGGGCCTGGTTCCAGCGCAATTACGTGCCCCATATCCAGAAAAAGCTCTCCGTCTGGAACCAAATGCTGCCCACCCTTAAGGATAACAGCAGCTTCCGGCTAAAGCTGAACAAAAACTACCAGCTTTTCCTAAGCACCCTGGAAGCCCAGGCTTCCAACCGGTTTAGCCCAACGATCAAGCAAAATTGGGGTGCAGACGACCTCCAGATGAACGAGGCTGTCAACATCCTCAAAGACATGATCATCATCCAAGCTGAGTCCTCGATCCCCGAGGCCGTCGGTCAATAAATCTCTTTCCAGATGCAAATGGGCCAGCACAAGGCTCATTTGCATGGACTCTAAGCCAGCCAGCCTTCCCAAGCTTTTCTCCATAAGAGGTGGTTGCAAAACTGCTTTGCCCGGAAAAATCGATGATTTTGAAGCCAGTTACAAGTGGCAGCAAAGCTGCCACGCTCCATTTGACGAGGTCGGCCCCAAGTGGGCCGGCCAAGGAGAATGGGTGGAAATGGCCTCAAAAGG
>JAFEGF010000343.1 GCA_018240225.1 Verrucomicrobiota bacterium | reverse complement strand
GCTGCAAAAAGTCCTTTTCCTTTGCCGCACACCATTTCCTCAGGCAATGTTGAACGCGGTTTATATACAACCTTTTTAATTGCTTCGTCTGAATTGGATTTAAACTTGATTAATAGAGGAACATTGCCCTTGTTATGGGTTTCATCTCCTAGAATCTTAACTGATAAAATTGTATCCTGAGAACCAACATTAAATATCGTTTTAAAATCATCACAGACATAAAGATCACAATTTAGTCGCTTCTCGAAATCTTCAAACAGTCGTATAAAATTACTGATTACATTAACGCATGTTTCAGACTTAATTTTTGGAGAATCTTTTTTATTACACAGAATTGCAAACAGCTTTGATGAAAGGAAGTTTTGATTTGCATCAATATCGCAATATTTTGGCAGTCCAAATTTTTGAAAATTTTTCTGAACAAATTTATTAATTAAAATCTTCAGTTCTTCATTAGAAAGATGATTTTCGTTGTTTGCAATTTTTAATAGACTCTCATTAAGTGGCAAACTGCTTAATTCATCTACCTGTCTGTTTAACCTGCTATCGAGCGTATTGTAATCATTAACAATCAAACAGCTGTTTGCCAAAATCATGAAGCCGGTCAAATACCAACTATCGGCAACTGCAGATAAAAGGATAGATACAGGCAACGTAAAAAGGTGTCTTTGGACATAATCGACCACATTATCGGTTACCTTGCTTGAGGGACTAGAGGCATTATAAGATTCTATTCGCTGAAGAGTTTCCGATGTAGAGCTTGTGATAAGGGAGTGCTGTTGACTCTTGTCAAGGCCTCTGTATAGAAGGGTGATTTCGCTTTCCTGTACAATTTGCGGCATTTGAAACGAGCTTTGCGGTTGACTAAGAGATTTAACTGAGACGCTCATGTGCTTTTCCTTTTATTTTATATGATGATAATTCAGGGAGCTGAGCTCTCATCAATATTCGTATTATTTTAATCCTATTAACAACGCACAACATTTAATTAATGAATTAATTTAAGTTAAGAATTATATTAACATCTAATATTTTATTTGTATATATTTTTAATTTAAAATTACAGAAAATTGAATAAACACCTAACTATCAAATGTTAATCACAACAAAAACATATCAACGATTATCAAAGACATGGCACAGACAAAATAAAATTATGCAAATTAAGCATAAGTCTTAAGCATAAGTGTAAGTAACTGATAATTATAGTTTTATGAACAGAAAGGTGAGAGACCGCACTCGCGGGTTAATTTCTAAGGAAAATATAAGGAAGTTAAAGAGAGGACTTCGTAGTTTGCCTCTCTATATATAAGGATCGATAAATCAATTCTGCCCCTTCTAATTAAGGCCCTGAAATATTCAACAGGAATGAACCCTAAAAAAAGCACTCTAAGGCTGCTTTGCCTAAGACTTGCCTGCCTTTGGATTCCTCTTTAACTATTGATTTAGAATAGGTTGCAACCATCGAAATTGCTTGGCTGCTTGACCTGAAGGGATTGAATTTGACTCAAAGCATTTAAAATAAACGGCTTGCGAGTATCTAAAGCATCAATGACCTCAGTTTCATAGTCACGCGCCTTTAGAAAGGGTGAATACCCCTTCAACTGCAATTGGTTTTCAACATCAGGATCTTCGAGAATTTTTTTCTGGATCTTGTCTAGGATATTTTGAACCAAGGCATTGATAAACTGGCAATACGTACTATGAATTTGTGTAACTGTCAATTCTT
>JAFEGF010000342.1 GCA_018240225.1 Verrucomicrobiota bacterium | reverse complement strand
CGTCAAGCTGCCGATTTTTCTTTGTAAAGTGAATCCCCAGAGAAGCGCTGCTGTTAGGAGAAAAGCAAGTATTGCTATGATCCCATAAAGCATGAATGGTGCTTTGACAGGGGAAGGAGGTATTTCTGTAGATGCTTTCTCTGCAGGGACAGTGTCGAGTTCTTGGAACGAGGAAGTCGCCGTTTCGATCGCTGGCAGAATTTGCAGTGTGCGCGCGGCGATGACAGAGGTCCTTTTTTCTTTTTTTAAGCTATCCCACCAACTGATGGAAATTTCAGGCAGGACGCAGGTGCCAGCCTGTTGCGGAATAAGAGTATATTGCTCTTTGCGCGTACTACAGATGATACCCTGAACGATGTTTTCCTGCTCCTCAGGCTTGTCGGCATAGGATTTAAACACTGAATTGCTGCACTGTAAATCCTCTAAGTGGGGAAGCTGGCTTGCTTTGAGGCCTTCTGCTTTAATCAGGATGCTGCGAGAAAACGGCTCGCCAACACGGAGCGTCTGATCCTCTTTCCAATGCTCTTCCAAGACTAGATCTCTAGCTGGCAGCCATGGGGAAACATTTGGAACAGATGGTAGTACATCGAGAGGAATCGCTTCCGTCATGAGCGAGAAAGGTTCTGGGCTCTCAAAGCCTTGCATCGCGGAAAAAGGGTCGAAATCATCAGTAAAAAAAGAGCGAAGCTGTCCCATTCTTTTTTGAAGGATATTTCCTTGAATAGCTACTGATGGGATCGTAAGAGATCCATTTTTTAAAGGAGTAATGAGGTAGTTCAGTTCAATGGTATAGAGCATCACTCCGTCGATTACCTTTTGTTCCAGTTTCGGTTCATCGATCAGTTCCACAATGGCATCTTCTACCTGCATTTTCTGGGTTTGCACATTATAAAGGGGCAATTTCGAAGTGAGAAGAGCTGTATAGATGATGGGTTCGTTTTGATAAGGAGCGGCGCTGCTTGTCTTAACAAACATGTTCAGACCCATCCTATCTTCACTGGATTGGCGATCGCCCCCTTTTGTGACGTTTAATAAGATTGGCTGAGTGGAAAGAACACCATCGGCTGTGTTAATAGACATAGGAGGAATCTGTACCTGGCCTTCCACTTTAGGGGTTAAAGAAAGCTTCCAGGTGATGTTTGATGAAACCTTGCCATTAACGACTGTGGTATTAGTCGATTTGTGTTGGGAGTGGATCAAAAAATGCTCTTTTAATGCGGAGATGTCGGGCGCCTCTTTTGCAGAGGAATCTTTAAGTGTAAGATAAAGAGAAAAACGATCGTTTAGCTCCACTTGCGTGCTGCTGACGCTTGCTGTAAGGTCTGCTGCACCAAGAAGCGTGGTGGAAATTAGGTTCAAAAAGAATGCTGATAGAACGATAAAAAATGTCTTTTTTACCATGGGTCAGTTTCCTCTTTTGTTCCGTTCTTCTTAGATTCAAGGTAGAACTTGTTCTTTAAAAACAAATTGGGATCACTTTTAATCTGGTTGAGCCAAAGGTCGGCATTCAAGTCTTCTTGAGAACGAGGCTCCGGTCTTTCGCCCTTCTGCTCCGAAGCGACCGACTGTTCTTCAGGTTGCCGGGTTTCTGCTTTATCCTTTCCAGATTCTTCATCTTCAGAGGGATTTTGAGATGGTTCTTTTAATTCAGAGTCCTCTTGATTTTGAGCCATGCTAGATTCGTTTTCAGAGGGGAGTGGATCTTCTTCCGACTCCTTTTCTGAGCTCTTCTCTGAATC
>JAFEGF010000341.1 GCA_018240225.1 Verrucomicrobiota bacterium | reverse complement strand
GGGTTGAGGGAAAACGTTGAAGCTATCCACGAGTTGATGGTGCCAAGTTGGGCGACTTGCGCTTCAGAGATAGCTTGCATCATCGAAGAGGTCTGTTCTGGGAGGAATTCAGAAACCTCTGCTCCGAGAAGGAATGCGCAGTTGTGCAGAGCGCTCACGGTGAAATTAACAAGACCATTGCCAATCCCGACGGCTGCCGACCTGGTCTTTAATAGGGGAGGGTGGCCTTGGGGTTCAGGAAGAGGGCTGATAGCGACTTGTTTGTTTAAGGCTTCGGGTGGCTGGCACCCATAAGGTTTCCACAGAAAAAAGGCTATTAAATATGTCGTGAGAGGTTATAAATCAGAGTTGATGAATCTTGTTATGAACTATTTTTAATCTATATATTCCCTGTTCATTATTTTTTTATTCACTCTTTTATTTTTTTCCACAACTCTAAGGGTACACCAAAGTCTTCCAGTGCATATTCCATAGCAAGCTCTAGAGAGTCATTAAGATAATCACGAATGCATTTACCGTTTTCATATACATAAAGATAATAACCTGCGGATGGATCCAGTTTGATTTCGTAATGCCTAGGTTTTATGGATTGAGATTTAGCTTCCCATTTCATTAATAACTACTCCTCTACGATGTAAAAACGATGTTCAGAACCTGCATCAACCCATTTGCCTATTAGGTTCTTTCTTTCTACGTGAAAATGAGGTTTATCTCCGTGAGGATCCTTGATATCAAAACGGATTTTTTTATCACCTTTTATTAAAATCATATCGCCATCTGTATTTGTTAATATCTTACCTTTTCCTTCAAAAAATCCTTCTATAGATTTCACAGCATTATCAATTTTTTGTAAGCTGAAATTCTTTGTTCGCTTAGCAATTTTGGATACTTGCATAGGCACTTTAGCCAACTTATTGAATGCTACCACACCCTTGGCAGCGGCGTAGCCTCCGGTAACGAGGGAGGCGACTTCTAGGCCAAGGGTTGTCTTGTCGCGGAATCCATTGTAGATCGGGTCGTTGGGGTTGAGGGAAAATGTTGAAGCCATCCACGAATTGATGGTGCCAAGTTGAGCGGCTTGCGCTTCCGAGATAGCTTGCATCATCGAAGAGGTCTGTTCTGGAAGGAATTCTGAGACTTCTGCTCCGAGAAAAAACGCGCAGTTGTGCAGGTCATGGAGGGCGCTTACGGTGAAATTAACAAGGCCGTTGCCCATTCCAACAGCTGCGGACCTGGCCTTTGATCGGGAAGAGCGGCCTTGAGGTTCGGGAAGGGGGCTGAGAGCGACTTGTTTGTTTGAGGCTTGGGGAGCTGCTACCCATGGGGTTTGAACAGAAGGTGTAGAAAGGGGAGGCAAAGAGATGACCGGCGGATTAATGATCAGTCCATAGAGGTCGCGGTGGGTCAGAGGGTTGTTCTGGACGAATGCATAGAGGTTGATCCCTCCTTCAAAACCGATCGGATCGGGATTGAGCCATCTGCCTGATGCTGGGTCATAATAACGTCTTCCGAAGTAGACGAGGCCTGTCTCATCATGCCGTTTTGAAGCGAACCTCCAAGGATTACTCAGTCGCGTGGAAGTTGTGTGCTCGCCGAAGCTGGTGTAGTGGTAGTGTTCGATGAGGGAGCCGTTGAGGGATACCAGGGCAGCAATGTTGCCTTGGAGATCGGAGATGGGTGCAAAGATCTGCCCTTCGAGCTCGATGGCAACGGTTGCGCCGATCTCTGCGGTGGGTGCAGCTCCAAGGATGC
>JAFEGF010000340.1 GCA_018240225.1 Verrucomicrobiota bacterium | reverse complement strand
TTGGAACTCAGAAGGAAGGCCCATAAGAGGGCCCAGAGAAGCTCCTTCTAACTCGACTTCTAAAAGCGTTGCTAATCGTGCAAAATCAGGTTGTCCGAACAGGATTTTCCACTTATCGAAAGCAGTCTGTCTCCTTTCATGAAAAATCGAGGGATCAAAAAACATCCCATCCAATTCGGCCCCATCTGTCGAACGGATGCGGACGGACTCTCCGCCAAAATCCTGCAGCAGCTCGCGGCAAGAAGCAACCGATCCTGCAAGCCCTTTAAGATGCAGCAAGCTCGGGAATGCCAACGGATAAAAACAAGCGATGGCGATGGGACGTGTTATTGCATAGACAAACTTCCCTTTTAGGCTGTTCATTTCTTCATAGGAGCCAGTAACGGCTATTTCAGTATCTAAAGGGTCTGTTTCAAGGGCTGCCAATTGATGAACAGGTTCGTAGCGAACAGGGGAGAAGTTTGCTTGCTGTACTGACATAATGCACCTGGATAATTTTCACTCGATGTTCCACTTTTTTCAGGCCGAATGAAAATTTTATGACAGCATCCTATTAATCCTTTTCGTTTGGATGGCTGCTCTTTAATCTGATTTTATCAAAAATTCCTCTATGGCCCGAAAAAAGTGGAACACCGAGTTTCAGATGATTTTATTCCAATGAGCTTAAAATGACATTCAAATAAATGTTTGATATTGTGTTTGTTTTTTTTGTCTATTTATTATGATATTTACTTTGTAAATTATTGTGTTTTGAAATAAATTTCACGCGTGCTATCATTTTTTTGAAAATGAAGAACAAAGAGATTTTATGTCTAATCCGATTGGTCAACGACAGTCTCAAGACTTGAACCGGACCGATTTCACTTCAATGACTTTACCCGCTGCCCAGCAAGGAATTGCAGCAGCTCCAACTTCGATCAACTCCTTTCGGGAATCGACGCAAGCTGAGCCTTCATCGTCCCTATGCAGTTGCTTGTCAAGTTTTGCCAATTGGATAAAAGAGATCTTCTTAAGCCTCTTTGGGGTAAGATCGAATGCTCCGGCAGAATTTTCCCGCGAATGGCTCGCAGAAAAAGCAAATGCCTACATCGATGCGCAATGTGATCGAAATGATTTGACCTATCCGCTTAAAGCAGTGGCCATCATTGAATTGAATGGAAGAATCTTAGCTATGCCTAGAAGCGATGTTGCGAGGGATTTATCTGATTTTAACCTCGTTGTCAAACAGGCCTTAACCGGTGTGCTCGATAGGGAAAATTTACAAGATATTAATAGATTAGGAATTACGACCTATTTATTTTCTCCTGTTCCTCCTAATCCTGAAAGAGTGACGCATTCCATATCAGGAACTTGGAATTCTCTTAATATTCCCGCTCAGCAGCCCCTTGTTTTTCAAGAGTTGGCTGGTTCCCATAACAGTTCATCTGATTTCTTATTGACTTATCTAAGAGATAATTTTTATAGATCTTCACGAGAAGAGTTATTTGTACTGGCCAATTTCTTATGTTCAGAGCACCAACATCTGCTTCCTTTAGCAGAACTCATGTTTGGTCCGCGTCCAACAGATTAAGAAGATTGGATATTGTGAGCTACAAGAGGCTAAGCTTAATCGTAATCGATTGGAAGCTCTTCTTCTTGAGGAGTTGTTGATGCCGGAGAAACGTTCAGCTGACCGATGATCGACACACCTTCGTCCATGCTAACAAGCGGGGCAGTCACATTGCCGCGCACTTCTGCCCTTCCACGGAGGAC
>JAFEGF010000339.1 GCA_018240225.1 Verrucomicrobiota bacterium | reverse complement strand
TGAGCTGCAATGGAAACCGAGGACCTCATTCCAGGAACTGGTTAAAATCATGGTGGAAGCCGACTACCAAAAAGCATCTAAAGAAGTGTTCCTAATCGAAGCAAGAAATAATGATCATTTGGAAGAACCGATCGAAGCTTCTTCCAAATGACCGTCTCTTTATCCCTAGGCCTTCGTAAGAATAGGATAAATAGCGATTTCTATCTCCTTCCTTCGATATTCCAAAACGATATCCTCTTCTGCATATAATTTATCTATCGTCTTGGGGTGAGGTGGCGCGTCACCAATCAGCATGGCAACATGTTTCCTATTTGGATCCCATGAAAATTGCTCTTTTGCTGCAAGAAAGGCATCATACACTGCCTCTGGGAGATCGCCGCCTCCATTTACTTCAATACCTTTAATAGCTAAGCCGACCTTTTCAAGGTCCGTTGTCAACTCGCATACGAGCCGATTCAAAAACAGATCTCCTGCATCTCGATATTGTATGAGTCCAACGCGTACTTTCTCTATATCAAGCTTTAACTTCTGGAGCATGGTCAAAAGATTGTCTTTAACAAGCGCGATATCATCTGACATGCTGCTTGTCGTATCGAGAACAAAAACAATATCGACTCCTTCCTTAATACCAACGTTGGATACAATGTGCTGAAAAAGCTTTTCCACAATATAAGGAAGATGATCAGCAGATCGGGAAAGGCCCATGATCCCATTAGTAGACTCTGCTAACTTTTGGAAAGACGTAATTGCACCTTCAGAATAGTAACTCTTGTGAGACTCCTTATTTTCAGGAGTAATAACAAGAGGTTTTTTATCATCGAAAGTAACAATACTGCCAGGGATTAGTCTTCCAATAATTTCGTTCTGCTTCTCATACAGTTTTTCTCTACGGGACTCTAGCTCTTTGCGAGCGAGCTCATCCAACACAGGACTGTTTAATTCCTCCTCTATGGCTTCTAGAAGCAATAAATGACGATCAAGCACTTTATTGGCTTTTTCAGGCGTAATGGGATCCATCTTTGAATTTGCTTCAATGATCAAAGTTCCATTTCGATTCCCTAAACTCAATCTATCATCCGGCTTATAAGTTATTGAATTTTTGATCGGAGGAATGGAAGGAATGACCGTTGAACAAAATACTTCTAAATGGCATTCCTCTATATCGGGGGTATAGGTGATGGTGCGATTATGGCAACTACCTACATATGATCCTAAAGGCACTTGACAAGGATCATCTGTGAGAGCGGATACCTGATCCTCACCGTCACAAGAAAACGCGCTCAAATGAGGATCTACAGAGGCTGCCGCAGCAGATGGAAAGGAAAAACTCGGTAGTTTCGAATAAATAAAATCAACAAAGATTCTTAGCTGCTCGCCAATGATAAAGCCTAAAGGCTTTTCAACAATTTGATAAACTCTTTCTCCAGTATACACATCTACAGTCTGACACAGACGAGAGCCTTCTGAATAAACGTCAAGTTGCCTATTAGAATCTAAAACAGCAGCCGTCGATAAAGATCCTTGACCGCTTTCTATTGCTGTAGAAACATTAAATCTCATCACGCTCATATTATTAATCCTCTGTTGAAACTTTTTGTGCACAGCAAAAGGTATACCTGGAGCACAAAAAGAACAAGGATTTATGAGAATTTGAAAGCTCTAAAAATTTGATGATTTTCAGCCAGAGCTGAACAAGCTCATTTAAAGATGCTCTTCCTTAATGGCTCTTTGCAAGAGCGATTTGACGGCATCGCGGGGATTAAGGCCTTCGTAAAGGA
>JAFEGF010000033.1 GCA_018240225.1 Verrucomicrobiota bacterium | reverse complement strand
AGGCCCGTCAAAGTTCATCAAAAAGGCTCTCAAATCCCTATAGACGAGGTTTTAGGACAGCTTCTTAGGTCCTGTCGTCAATTCAGTTTCTGTCGATTTTTGATTCTTTTTCGGGGGGGTATATCAACATTGCGTATATTACCCCCGAAAAAGAATTAAAAATCGGCCAAAATAATCCAAAAACTCGACGAAACCTGAATTGATGACAGGACCTAGTATTTTTTAAACTAATTCCCTTCACGAAAAACCTATTATACTTTAACATATTACCTTAATCAACCCCTTGCGCCAAGATAACATCATGAGTATAGACAACGAGATTTCAGGTGAATTGAACAGTTCCAACCCAGATGACAGTATTTCTGAGATGACCGAGGAAGAAAATTTAGAAGCCGGCCAACCTTCCGGAAAGGAAGTAGTACCGAGCGAAGAGAAAAAAAGAGGGTCTCCTCAATTTGCCAAATTCCTTGGGGAGTTCGAGCAGCAAGCTTCTCCCGAAGAAAAAATCCGTTTAAGCATCGATTTCATGCGTACTGCGCTAACTCATCAAGGAGCGCCCCGTTTTCGTGATTTTTGGGAAGGGAGAAAGATATGCCTTCCGCTGTTCAAAGAAACGCTGCAGCCCAAAGTTCGCTCCCAATTATGGGGGGAGTACATTGAACTGTCCGGCGAGGCCCGGCGTTTAAAAGAAATCCTCGACGAACAGTCTGCTTTCGCTGTCGAACAGATCGAACTGGCGATCCAAGCTATCGAACGGGATATCGAACATTACGATACCCTTCTTTCCCATGTCCAAGAATTTGTATTTCCCCAGCAGTGCGTCTCTCTGAAGAAGAAGCAGGAAGTCTACAATCAGTTCCAAAGAGAGCTTCAGCTTCTCAATACATTGGCCTCGCGGATCAATGGGCTGCGCAAAGAAGTTGTAAAAACGGAAATGCGCATCAGAGCAAAGAATAAACTTTTCGAGCGGTTGTCGCAATGCGGAGACAAAGTTTTCCCACGGCGCAAAGAACTGATCAAAGGGATTTCTCAAGAGTTTGCGCAAGACGTCGAACACTTTGTTTCTTCCCATTTCGGATCTCAAGACAGCCAAGGCGTTCCGCTTTATGCTCTACGAGAAGAGATCAAAGCTCTGCAATCGATTGCAAAAGTCCTCACGCTGAACACCCATTGTTTTACTCAAACGCGCGTAAGGCTCTCCGAATGCTGGGACAAGCTGAAGGATATGGAGAAGGACCGTAAAAAAGAAATCGCCACTAAAAAACAAGCCTTTAAACAGAATTTCGATGCTGTAATGGAAAAAATCACGGCCTTGGCTGAGGCTTGCAAGGGAGATCTCTCTTTTGATGAGGCCAATCGGCAAGCCGGCGAGATTGCAACTTTCATGCGCGGCGTGGAGCTGGGCAGGGATGAGGTAAGAGTTCTCAAAGAGGAACTGGCCCTTGCTAAGAATCCTGTCGTTGAGCGAGCAAAAGAGCAGGAAAACGAGCGGCAGCGGAAAGAGCGCGAAGCAGAAGCAATGCGGCGTGAAAAGATCAATGCTGTCAAAGAGCAGCTCCAAGAGCTCCTCTCTTCTCCTGATCAAGCATCCCCTGACGAGATGTCGGAAAAGCGGGAAGCCCTTTTGAAGGAGTTTGAAGCGATCCAACTGAGCAAAGCGGAAAAACAGATTGTAGACAGGCAGTTCAAACAGCTGAAAGATCTGATCAGCGAGCGCAAAGAGCGGGTCTTGATGGCCCTTTCTGAAGACGATCTCAAATCTTTAGAGCTGCTCAAATCGATGCTGGGTGAGCGCAAAGAGCGGCGGACAGAGATTAAGAACCAATTGGAGAGTTACAGAAAGGCTCTCGGCGGATCAGGATTTGACTTTGAAAAAGCCATGATGTACCGTGAGCTTATAGAAGCGGAAAAGGCGAGTTTGGACAAGATCAATGCCTCAATTGATGAAATTGAGGAGAAAATTTCTGAAATAGAAGGCTAGGATGAAATGGTCTCGATTGAGTGTCTTCGACCTTGATCATACTCTTGTAAAAGGCAATTGCAGTTTTAGCTTTTGCCTTTACTTGGTCTCTAAGAACGTTTTGCCTGCTTACAGCCTTTTATATGCACTCTATTATTATGTAAGGCACCACATCTTCGGCCTGTCCCTCGAAAAGCTCCACAACCACATCTTTCAGCTCCTTCTTAGAGGAAGGTCTTTACCGCAACTCGAAGAACATGTGGAAGTGTTTGTCGATACATACCTTGATAAAGCAATCAATGCTTCGACGCTTCTGCGATTAAGGTTGGCGCAGCATTTGGGGCATTACACGCTTATCTTGTCCAATTCTCCAAGTTTTCTTGTTGCCGCATTTGCCAAATGCTTAGGCGTCGACGATTGGAAAGCTACCCGCTATGGAGTGGACCAGGAAAAAAACTTGAGCCATATCGATTTTATATTGCAAGGAAAGGAAAAAGCCGACTATGTCAATGAGCTGGCCTGCCGTTTGCATATTTCTAAAGAAGATGTCACAGCCTACTCCGATAGCTATTTAGACCTTCCGTTTCTTCTGACAGCCGGAACGCCTGTGGTCGTCAATCCTGATCGCAAGCTGCGCAAATATTCTGAATCCCACGACTGGACCGTCTTATGAGCGGGGCCAAGCAAAGAGTCGGTCTTTTTGGCGGCAGCTTTGATCCCATACACTTTGGACATATCAATTTAGCTCTTGCGATCATGGAGGCTCACCGATTAGACCGCGTGGTTTTCTGTCCAGCGGCAGTTTCTCCTTTTAAAGATGCTACGCCTCCAAAAGCTGGCAAAGATCACAGGAAGCAGATGCTCCAGCTTGCGATCCAGCCCATTCCGGCATTTGCTGTTTTGGAGTCTGAGTTAAATCGAGAGGGCTTGAGCTATACGATCGACACGATCAAAGATGTTTTGAACGATGCCCATGCTCACAAAAAGCAAGTCGATCTTTTTTTAATGCTTGGGGAAGATGCCTTGCGCCATTTCCATCGGTGGAAGGATGTTGAAGACATTGTCCTTCTTGCTCCGCCATTGACAGGTTCTCGCGTTGCAGAAGGGCATCATTCCTTCGAAATGCTATCTCCTTTTATCGAAGATGCGGTTCGAGAAGGGATGACGAAGATTCCTGTCATGGAGATCAGCAGTACCGTGATCCGTCAGAGGTTGGCAAAGGGACTGTATTGCGGGCATTATGTTCCCTCTTCAGTTTTAGAATATATTCATCGTCATCAACTCTATTTGGAATAATTCATGAAAGCAGAGCCATTGATCGTTTTGAACGCCATTGCTCAGACAATTTATGATAAGAAGGGATTTAATATTTTGGCGCTTGATGTCCGAGGCGTGTCGTCATTGACCGATTTTGTGATCATTGCCGAAGGCAATGTGGACAGGCATGTCAAATCGATCGGCAATGCCATTATGATAAGCCTCAAAGAGCTTGGTCTGCGTCCTTTTTACACGGAAGGCTTAAGCACAGGGGATTGGGTCGTGCTCGACTATATGGAGATTATGGTCCATCTGTTCATGCCCGGTCTTCGCGATAAATATATGCTGGAGCAGCTATGGCGCGATGGAGCAATCGTTGATCTGCAGATCGACACCGCTCCTAAAGAAGCCGTTATCAATTCTTCTATCACTTGAAACCTATTGCCGCGGGATCTGAAAGTCAGCTGTTGATGTGTTGAGCTTGTAGAGGCGGCTCCAAAACTGCTTTTTTCCTCCAGCCTCGGCGGTAATAGAAATCTTTAACTCTTTGCTCAGCTCTTCCCTGTCTTAAAACATGATCAAATTTTTTTTAGAGTTGCTATTGGGACCAAAGCTTATTCTGGATGGATGAAAAATTTTAATTTCAAATTATGACAGTTGCAGAGTATTGAATTTCAATGGTTCTGTTAGGCTTGCTCCCATAAGTTCCTGGAAGCGTAAAAAAGGGGGTAAAACCCTGTTTTCAGGGTTGCAGAATTAAGGGTATTCTACTATCCTTTTTACTTCATCATGGGAGCATTATGAAAAGGAAGCGTATCGTTGTTACAGGCATGGGCGTTGTTTCTTGTTTTGGAAACGATGTCGATGCATTTTACAATCAATTGCTTGCGGGGAAGAGCGGAATTGTAGGAATTGAAGAATTTCCTTGTCAGGAATTTCCAACCCGTTTTGCCGGCGCTATAAGAAATTTTGATACTGGCGAATATCTCGACAAGAAGCAAGCTCGCCGCGTCGATCCCTTTATCCGCTACACTGCTGTTGCAGGAAAGAAAGCATTGGAAAGCGGCAAACTGCCAAAAGATGCTCTTGATAAGCTCGATAAAAAACGGTGCGGAGTCCTCATTGGATCCGGTATGGGCGGGATGAATGTCTTTTACGAAGGGACTGAAACGCTGCTGACCAAGGGATTTAAGAGGATCACACCATTCTTTGTTCCTTACATCATCACAAACATGGGCGGCGCCCTTTTAGCGATCGACCTCGGGTTCATGGGGCCTAACTACTCGATCTCGACAGCATGCGCAACAGCTAACTATTGCATCCATGCAGCGGCGCAGCATATCATGCGAGGCGAAGCTGACCTGATGCTGTGCGGCGGATCTGAGTCTCCGATCAATCCGATCGGCGTTGCAGGGTTTGTTGCTTGCAAAGCATTGTCGGAGCGCAACGATGACCCGACAAAAGCATCGCGTCCGTGGGATAAAAAACGGGATGGATTTGTAATGGGCGAAGGCGCCGGCGTCCTGATGCTCGAAAGCCTAGAACATGCACTAGAAAGGGGAGCGCCGATCTATGCTGAATACTTAGGCGGCGGAATTTCCTGCGATGCGCACCACATGACCGATCCTCGCGACGATGGCCTAGGCGTCAGCCTCTGCATCGAGCAAGCAATTGCCGAAGCTGGCATCTCTAAAGAAGATATCAACTACATTAATGCTCATGCGACATCAACGCTCGCTGGCGACTTATGCGAAGTCAGAGCGATCAAGAAAGTGTTCGGTCCTCATGCGTCGAACATCAAGATGAACGCGACCAAGTCAATGGTCGGCCATTGCCTTGGAGCTGCAGGCGGAATCGAGGCGATTGCAACGATTAAAGCAATCGAAACAGGGATGCTGCATCCGACGATCAACCTTGATGAACCGGAAGAAGAAATCGGCGACATCGATGTCGTTCCGCACGTTGCCAAACCGCATAAAATCAATGTTGCCTTGAGCAATTCATTTGGATTCGGCGGACATAATTCATCTCTCTTATTTGCATCCTATCGCTCATGATTGTCATCGATTCATTTGGTATCATCCCGTTAGTTCAGAATGCGCAGAGCTGGAAAGTTCTGCTCATTTTACATAAGGAAGGGAATCATTGGGGATTTCCCAAAGGGCGTTCCGAGCCTGGCGAAGGACCGTTGCAAGCAGCGGTTCGCGAGCTTAAGGAAGAAACTGGTCTTGTCGTTGATGAGGTCTTGAAACAAGAACCTTTCGTTGAGAAATACCAGTTTCGCCGCAAGTCTGATACCGTTGTCAAAACGGCTCATTATTTTCCAGCGCGCGTCTCAGGCGAACTCAAGCTTCAAGAAGAAGAGATCCGCGACGCCAAATGGGTCGACCTTAAAGATGCTGTCCAGTTTCTGACTTTCAAAGAAGCACAGAACATTTGCCAGCAAGTCGCCGCTTTTCTAAACTATACATAAACAGCATGAAAAGCTCGCTTTCTTTTCCCACTTAGGTTTTATGTTTGGATTGTTCTCTTTTAAACGAAAGCCCCGCATCGAAATTTTCGTGCGGCATTGCCACTATTCCGCTGCAAGCGCCCACAAAGAACGTTTTGCGACGTTCAATAAGGAAAAATGTTTCCGCAACCTGCTGAACACGATCACAGACCGTGTGAACATCACATTTTTTCTCGATACCCACTATCCTTCCGAGCAGAAGCATTTCATTAGCGAACAGGCCCAATACCCGATCGTTGAGATCAAGGCTGGAAATGAGGCCTCATCGTTCCTTGCAATGCTCGACTATGTCGCGGCGAAAAAATTGAAGCCTGATACGATCGTCTATTTTTTAGAAGATGACTACATCCATAAGCAAGGCTGGGTTGATGTGCTCGTCGAAGGATTGGAGATCCCAGGCGTCGACTACGCAACGCTGTTCGATCACCGGGACAAGTACTTCTTTCCTTCCTATGCAGACCTAAAATCGAAGATCTTCCACACCAAAAGCTGCCATTGGAGGACAACTCCGTCCACCACCAATACCTACGCCATGCGCTTTGAGACGCTTATCAAACATCTTCCTGTCCATAAGGCTTTTTCCGAAGGGCGTAAGATCACTGCTGACCACGATAAGTTCTGCAAGCTAGGTGAAATGGGGGCTGTGCTGGTCTCTTCCATTCCTGGATTTTCAACTCATGTCGAGCCAGAGTTTGCATCTCCCTGCGCTGATTGGGAGGAAGTCCTTGCTCATTCTTTAAAAGATTTTAAAAAATAAGTCAGACCTGATAAGCTCACGGTAACTTGATTTTATAACGAGCTCATTTAAAAGAATTTTTGGAGGCCCTTATGGCAATGAACTATTCTTATTTGTTAACAGAGACAGCACAAGACAAATCTTGGGCAAAAGAAGCTCTTGTAGTTCTTGGAGCTAGTGTTATCATCGCTCTTTTTGCTCCGATTTCGATCCATCTTCCCTTTTCTCCGGTGCCGATTGCGACTCAAGGGCACATCATTCTCTTGCTAGCCGTCCTATTAGGCAGCAAGCGTTCTGCAATGGCTGTGATGACCTATTTGGCGCAAGGCGCAGCGGGACTTCCTGTTTTTTCAGGCGGAAAAGCTGGTATCTATTGCTTAGCTGGACCTACAGGCGGGTATCTTCTCGGTTATGTCGTTGCAGCTTATGTAACGGGATTTCTTGTTGAAAGAAGCGCTAAAAGGACGCCTGGAAGAGCTCTAATGGCAATGGGTGTTGGCAACTTGGCGATCTACCTCTTCGGGCTCAGCTGGCTTTCCCAGTTTATCGGCCTCTCTTCTGCATTCACCTTAGGCATGCTCCCATTCCTCATTGGCGACAGCTTGAAGCTGCTTGCAGGAGTGCGCATCTTAAAATCCTTACGGTTCTACCAGGGATAAGCTTTTACCCTTTTGTTTACCGTAAATGAAGAAGGCCTGCTTTAAGCAGGCCTTTTTTATTGAATGGCAGGCAGCTATTTTAGAGGCAGTCGTCGGCAATCTTTTTAGTGAGGGCAGTTAAGTTTTCATTAGGAGTTGAATCAGTGAAGGAATGTCTGCCAGCTCCAAGGGGTTTGCTCAGCTTTTTGATATTTTCTACTGTGCTATGCATGCTCGCTGTTGAGTCCACAGCTTCTGTTTTTCCTTTGCCTTGCGCTGAAGAGACTGGCGTTGACGGCTGCTGGGGTTGTCTTTGTTGCACAGGTTTAATCATATAACCTCCTAAAGGCGGATATTTAAGTGATCTTTATGAAGAAAAGGCGATAGAAGAAGCAGTATACCTAAGAGGAGGTCCATCTGCTTTTCTTTCGCTTTCTCCATTGGCCAATCGTGTGTTTCTTTTCCTCAGGTAACCGATACGATTATTGGCACATTTGAGCTGATTATATGTGGAATTGAATTTTGTGAAATAAAAAATTTAATTTTATTTGAAATTTAACTGACTCTTAATCTGTTCTTTAAGATTTAAGCTTAGGTCTCTTTTTAGACGCAGAGGATTTGGATTTTCGGGGCGTTTGAGCAGCATAGGTTCTCTTTTTGACTGGATTTGCCTTTTGCGCTTGAGAGCGAAGAAGCCTGGCTACTTGTCCGATGCTGTTGCTCATCGATGGACCAAGAGCTTGCAAGGAGAGGAGCTTTGCCTGCCTTTGTTTTATCTTCAGGGTTGTCGTCGTTCTAACTTCCGTCCTTAGAAGCTGAGCGACTTGTTCAATGGCGACATTGAGGGATTTTCCCGGTGCAATACTTTCATTGTTTTCGGCAATATCATTATTATCGTTCATAAAATCAAGTGTTTGGTAATTTTATTCTGCTTAAATTAATTTTCTATTTATTTAAATTATTGTGTCAACTGTTTATTTTTCTTTTTGTTTTGGTTTTGCTTGCTAGATTTGACGAATTCACTTGGGTATATTCTCAATTTTTTTTACACTTTCACTTAGAAGCTGTTTTATAACTCCACTTTCGGTCTTTGGAGTCTTTTCGCGATCTTTCGTATCAGGCTTCTCACCCATGTGCTTACACATGAGTTCGTCGCCTGAACGGCTAAGGCCTTACGAAAGTTCATCGGAAAGCCTCTCAAATCCCTAAAAAGTCTAGTTATAAAACAGCTTCTTAGAGACTGTTAACAGTCTCTTAGGAACGATCTTATTTTAGAGTCATTAAATTATGTTCAAAGACTTGATTGCCCGCCCTTTACTCCTCTGCATCATTGCACTTGTCCAGTTTCTCATCTCGCTGCGGTATCGGATTGAAGTGATTGGACTTGATCGATTAACTCCCGATCGTTTCCAGAAACGGGGCGGGATCCTCTTTTTACCGAACCATCCGGCTGAGATCGACCCTGTTGTGCTGGTAATGCTCCTATGGAGAAAGTTTAAGATCCGTCCCCTTGTCGTCGAACACTTTTACAACCTAAAGGGGTTCCGTTTTTTTATGGACCTTGTGAAGGCATTGCCGCTTCCGACCATGGACATCCTCGCGAATAAATGGCGTGCAAAAAAGGTCAAGAAGCTTTTCGATCAGGTCGTGCACGAACTGAACGACAAAGGGAACTTCTTAATCTACCCTTCCGGCAGGCTTAAAGTGAGCGGGACCGAATTGCTTGGGGGTGCATCGTTTGTCCATGACCTTTTGCAGGCAGCGCCAGAGACCAATCTCGTCCTCGTGAGGACAACAGGGCTTTGGGGGAGCAAGTTCTCAAAGGCGATAACGGGTAATTCGCCCGACTTTGGCAAGGTGTTATGGGAATGCGCCTTGATCTTATTGAAGAACGGGATTTTCTTTGCTCCTAAGAGAGATGTCCGTATTGAGATCGAAGCTGCACCGTCAGATTTTCCCTATAACTCCAGCCGTCTTGAGCTGAACAAGTACTTAGAAGGATGGTACAACCGATATCCTGAACCGGGCTCAGAGCCTCTTAAACTTGTTTCCTATGCATTTTGGAAAGAGGAACTTCCTAAAGTGGCATTAAAGCCATCGGTCCAAGAAGAAGTCCAGATTAAGCCCATTCCCGGACATATTCAAGAGGAGGTCTTGAAGGAGATCTCCCGCCTTGCCGGCCGGCCAGCCGCTGAGATAGATCGGCGCATGCACCTTTCCCAAGACCTTGGGCTCGATTCCTTAGATATCGCTGAGATCTATGTCTTCTTAGATCAGCGCTATGACGTCACAGACCTCGTTCCGGGCAATTTATTACGGGTAGAAGATGTGATGCAAGCAGCTATCGGCTTAAAGGCGCGCAAGGCTGCGTCTACTGTGAAAAAAGAGGGGAATTTCCGTTGGCCTGTTGAATCGCGCACCCGAGTTCCGGGCATCCTGAGCCAGCAGTCGGTCCAAGAGGCGTTCCTCCTCAATTGCGACCTGATGAAGAACCAGACAGCATGCGTCGATGCAGTCTCAGGAGTTTTGTCATACCGGAGGCTGAAGCTGGGCGCCTTGATCTTAGCGGACAAGTTCCGGGAAGTTCCTGGAGATCGGATCGGAATCATGCTTCCATCTTCTATCGGAGCGTCTCTTGCAGTCCTCGCTGTGCTTCTGGCCGGCAAAGTCCCTGTCATGATCAATTGGACAGCGGGGATCAAGGCGCTAGATCATGCGCTGGAGGTCTCGAACATTAAGGCCGTGATCACTTCTGAGCGTTTTTTAGATCGTTTGGAGAATGGAGAACTGGGGAAAATCGAAGAGATCTTTTTGTTCTTAGAGCAGTTAAGGGGAACGGTCACGCTCAAAGATAAGCTCAAAGGCCTTTTCAGAAGTTATCGAAGTTCGGCCTCATTGCTGAAAACGCTGAAATTATCTCATATCAAGGCGTCCGATCCAGCTGTCCTGCTGTTTACATCAGGAACAGAGACCCTTCCAAAAGGCGTTCCTTTGTCCCATGCCAATATCTTGAGCAATCAGGCAGCGGCACTCAGCTGCGTCAACTTACAGCCTAACGATATCATTTACTCTGTCCTTCCTCCATTTCATTCTTTTGGGTTTTCCGTAACGGGGCTTCTACCGCTTCTGACTGGTTTAAGAGCCTGCTATGCGCCCGATCCGACCGATAGCCATGGGATGGCCCATGATATTGAACGGTGGCAGCCGACTCTCTTTTGCTGCGCCCCCAGTTTTATCCGCGCGCTCTTTCGTATCGCAGATCCAGTCAAGGTCCAATCGTTGCGGTTGGTCGTCTCAGGCGCGGAAAAGACGCCTCAGGAGCTATTTGATTATGTCAAAGAGCACCTTCCCGCCTCTTTGCTATTGGAAGGATATGGGATCACTGAATGCAGTCCGATCGTTACCCTTGACCGGCCGGGCGAACCTCATGTCGGCGTAGGAAAACCTTTGCCGGGGGTTGAGCTCATTGTGATCGATTCGGGAACTCTTCAGTCATTGCCACGCGGCGTTGAAGGGGAGATTGGGATCGCAGGCCCCAATGTGTTCAGCGGATATTTTGGAGTCCCTCGCGATCCGTTTGTCATAGTCGATGGGAAAAAGTGGTACGCTTCCGGAGACAGGGGCTTGCTTGATAACCAAGGGCATCTGATCCTCTCAGGGCGCTTGAAGAGGTTTGTAAAGATCGGCGGCGAGATGGTGAGCCTAGGAGGGATAGAGGAGGAGCTTCTCCGCCTTGCGGCAGAGAGAAAATGGGCCTCCGGCGGAGTGGAAGGGCCGCCTCTTGCTATCAGCGTCCGTGAAAGGGAGACCGACAAGCCCCAGATCATCTTATTTACGAACTTTGCCATCTCCAAAGAGGATGTCAATACCGCCCTCAAAGAGAGCGGCTACAGCCGGATTGTGAAAATTGCTGAAGTGAAACAGCTCGATGCGATACCATTGACAGGCACAGGCAAGACCCATTACCGCCTTTTAGATGAAACCTATCTCAAATAAAAATTATGCTTCCACGTTCGATCCACTTAAAATTATTCAATACAGAAAGTCGGGAAAAAGAGGAGATCTCTCCTCTGGACGGCAAAACGATCAAGATGTACACCTGCGGCCCTACGGTCTATAATTTTGCCCATATCGGCAATTTCCGCACCTATGTCTTTGAAGACCTATTGCGGCGCACGTTGAAGTTTTTCGGCTTCAATGTCGCTCAGGTGATGAACATCACTGATATCGATGATAAGACCCTCAAAGGGGCGATCGAAAAAAAGATCTCTTTAGAGGCATTTACCAAGCCGTTTACCGAAGCTTTTTTTCAAGATTTAAAAGAGCTCAACATTGAAAAGGTCGAGCACTATCCGGCCGCGACCCATTATGTCTCTGAAATGATCGCCATTATCCAAAGCCTTGTCGAAAAGGGGATCGCCTATCAAGGAAGCGACCAGAGCGTCTACTTTGCGATCAACAAATTTCCATCCTACGGACGATTGTCCCACCTGCATTTGCAAGACCTGCAGGCAGGGGCGTCCGAGCGCGTTTCACAAGACGAGTACGACAAAGAAAATGTGTGCGATTTCGTGCTGTGGAAAGCTTACGATCCATCACGCGACGGAGACATCTTTTGGGAGAGCCCTTTTGGCAAAGGGCGTCCAGGCTGGCATATCGAATGTTCCGCGATGGCAATGAAGCTGCTCGGCAGCAGCATCGATATCCATGTCGGCGGCGTCGACAATATGTTCCCCCACCATGAAAATGAGATCGCCCAATCAGAGGCTTACTCGTGCTGCCGGTTCGTCAAACATTGGCTCCATGCAGAGCACCTCCTTGTCGACTACAAGAAAATGTCAAAAAGCTTAGGCAATTTTTTTACGCTGAGGGATCTGCTTAGCAAAGGGTATACAGGGACGCAAGTGCGCTACATGCTCCTGCAGACCCACTATCGGACGCAGCTCAACTTCACATTCACTGGCCTCGATGCTGTAATTGCGACATTGGACCGGTTGGGAGACTTTGTTGTCCGCTTGCGCGAGATCCGCAAAGAAAAGATGATCCGGGCCCTCGATCTGATCTTAGACAAGGCACTGCCTGAGACTCCGCTAAAGAAGCAGATCCACGATCGGATCCTTTTTGACGTCCGTTCAGAAAAGGAGCGGGACATTTTAGATCCTGCAGTCCTCCACCCCGTTTTAGAGAGGTCGCTGGTCCAGGAAGTTGACAAAAAGAGGATTTCCGACCGGATCTTAGGCGGAATATGGGAAGAGAAAGAGCACACGTTGCTCAAACCGCTTTTAGAAAAACATTTGAACGAATTGCCCGATGGGCAGAAGGTCCTCAGCGCCATTATTCACGATGTGCGCAATGAAAAAGATCGGGATATCCTCGATCCCCATTTCATGAAGCCGATCTTGAACAAAGCCCTCAAAGGGCAGCCTGCGCAGCATGTTGTCGTCGAGAAGATCCTGCATGGCATCCACGAGAAGAAGTCGCATGGACTTGTTTTCCCGATTTTAGAGAAAACGGAATTGGCATTTGCAACGCACCTTGCCGATGACCTGAACATCTCGGCTGCGTTGGCTGCGCTCTTTGACATGGTGCGCGAGATCAACGGCCTCTGCGATCAAGGGAAGATCGGTGTCCGAGAGGCTGAAGACGTGTTGGACTTTTTGACCAGGATCGACTCTGTTCTAGGCGTTTTGCCTCTCCAGCCGGATGAGGAGAAAATTCCTGCGGAGCTGGAGGAAGCGCTTCGCAAGCGGGAAAAGGCAAGAGCAGAGAAGAATTGGAAGGTGGCCGATGAGTGCCGCCAGTTGATCCAGAATGCGGGCTATCTCATTGAAGACACGCCGTCAGGCGCCCGGCTAAAAAAACTGAAAGGATAGAATGAGCAAAAAGGCAACGACGAAAGATGAGCTTTTTCTTGTTAAGCTCTACCAGATGGCAAGCGAACGGGGCGATCCCCATGAAGAGGTCGACCGTTATTCTGTTGGCAGAGCAATCGGCCAGAACGACAAAGGGATCGATACCATCTCCCGAATGCTAGCCCAAGCCAATTTCATCAAGAAAGGGGAGGGGACGGCTGTCTATCTAACACCGCATGGACTGAATCTCGTCCATCGTCTTATGGAGGAGTAAAAGATCTTATGCAGATCGTGTTTCTTTTTTACGACGGAATGACAGCTCTGGATGCAATCGGACCTTATGAGGTCCTCTCCCGGCTTCCAGGAGCCGTAACGCGCATAGCAGCGCTTAAAGCCGGCCCTATCAAAACATGCTCTAGTTTAAACCTGCTTGCCGATAGTTCTCTTGCTGAGATCGACCATGCCGATCTCCTGGTCGTCCCAGGAGCTGGAAACGCCACTAATTTACAAAAGTTTCCAAATATATTGGAATGGATCAGGACTATCCATTCTACCACAACATGGACAGCATCTGTTTGTACGGGAAGCTTGATCCTAGGTGCATCGGGTCTATTGTCTGGGCATCCTGCAACGACCCATTGGGCCGTTATGGACCGCCTCGCAGCTTACGGTGCTATTGCGCAGCATGCCCGCGTTGTTTTTTCAGGAAAGATGGTCACGGCTGCGGGCGTCTCCGCAGGGATCGATATGGCCCTGACTCTGGCAGCGCGCATTGCCGGCGATTCCGTGGCCCAAGCTCTTCAGCTTGGTCTAGAGTATGATCCTGAGCCTCCTTTCAATACCGGTTCGGTTTCTAAGGCTTCGCCAGCGCTTGTAGAGGGCCTGCGCAGCCGCTTAATGACCCGTTTTATAGATTAAACTGTTGATTGTCAGATTCTTGTATTTCTGTTACTTCGGATTTTAATCATTTAATTTTAATTAAAAATGTGATATAATTTTTAATATGTGTTTATTAATAAATAATTAGGTGTTTATGTCGGTGGGTTCAAATTATCATAATTATTCTTATTCAGGTTTGTCATCGTATGAGCCTTCCTCATGTCCGTCCCATGAATCAGCTTTGGACGATGATCATTTCTTTTTTTGCGAAGGTCCATTTGGTGCAGAATCGAGCCATGCTGCCCATGCTTCTTTTTGGAACAGTACGCCGCAGCGTCTCAACGATCCATTTGAAGGTCCTCAAACTCCAGACGGATTTGATGATCTTTTTGACATGAACTCGCCACCTACTCCATTCATCCCCGAAACTCCGGAAGGTGGATGGCCGCAAAGTCCAGAGCTTCCATTATTGGAGGATGATCATTTTGACATGAACTCGCCGCCTACTCCATTCATCCCCGAAACTCCGGAAGGTGGATGGCCGCAGAATCCAGAGCTTCCATTGTTGGAGGATGATCTTTTCGATAATGAAATTGTTCACATTCCTCAAATGCCAGGTTCCAATGAGATTCACGATGCAGTTTTTCGGTAACACCGTAGTTTAAGCAGGCAGGAAGCGCAAACGAAAAAACCAGGCATTAAGGCCTGGTTTTTTTATTGGTCAGCAGGAAGGAGATTGCCTATTCGCCCGGACGCATTAAGGGGAAGAAGAGGATATCTCGGATCGAATGGACGCCTGTAAAGAGCATAACGAGCCGGTCAAGGCCGATACCGAGGCCGCCAGTCGGAGGCATCCCTTGGCAGATCGATTCGATAAACTCTTCGTCAAGAGGGTTTGCCTCTTCATCGCCGGCAGCTTTTTTCTCAGCTTGGCCAACAAGCAGGTTGCGCTGCAGCTCGGGGTCGTTGAGCTCGGTATAGGCGTTGCAGAACTCACCGCCAAGGATGAACGTCTCAAACCGCTCAACGATCCGCTCCTGCCGTTCTTTTGGATTGCGGTGGAGCTTGCACAATGGGGTCGTCTCGATCGGATGGTCGATGATGTGGTGGGGCTGGATCAGATGCTTTTCCGCGAACTCTTCAAAGAGCAATGCGATCAGGTTCCCTCGGGATGCGCTTTGCACTTCTTTCGGATCAAGCCCTCCTTTATCGAGCAGGATTTGGCGCATCTTGTTCTCATCGATCGCATCGACGTCGATCCCGCCGTAGACTTTGATGCTCTCTTTCATGCTCATCCGCTTCCACGGGGTCTTGAGGTCGATGAGATGTTCGGTCGCCTCATGGTCGGTCTTCACCTTAAGCTGGGTAGTGCCAAACAATTTTAGGGCGATCTCTTCAAAGAGTTTTTCCGTAAAGACCATCACGTCATTGTAGTCCCAGTAAGCAGCGTAGGTCTCTAGCATGGTGAACTCAGGATTATGGGTCCTATCGATCCCTTCATTGCGGAAGACTTTGCCGATCTCGAAGACTTTAAGCATGCCGCCGACTATCAGTTTTTTCAGAGGGATCTCAAGGGAGATGCGGAGGAACATCTCTTGATCGAGGGCATTGAGCTTGGTCGTAAAAGGCCTTGCTTCCGCGCCGCCGTAGACGTTCTGCAGCACCGGCGTTTCGACTTCTGTGAACCCGTGCCGCTCGAAGTAATCGCGGACCAACCGGATGATGCGCGAGCGCATGTTGAAGGTCGCCATTACGTCGGGATGGGCGATCATGTCAAGCCACCGTTTCCTGTAGCGGGTCCCTTTGTCGGCAAGTCCGCTGTGCTTGTCGGGAAGGGGAAGGAGGCTTTTGCAGAGGACCATCACCTTTTTTGCAAAGATCGTAAGTTCTCCCTTCTGAGTCAGAAAGAGGTGGCCCTCCACTCCTAGGATATCGCCGAGGTCAACTTTTTTCTCTAAGAATTTCAAGGGGGTCATTTCAGGCGTCGGCGTATACCCTTCGACTTGGGTCTTGTCCCGGTTGAACATGATCTGGATCCGTCCGGTTTCATCTTGTAGGTGGGCAAAGGCGTTCTTTCCCATGGCCCTAAAGAGGATCAGCCTTCCTGCCGTAGAGACGAGCGGCGTTGTTTCCTTTTCCGCATCTTCGCTATGGCCGAGCTCCTTTCCTGCGTATTCGCTTTGGAGTTTGCCGGGGGATCCGCTCGGAGTGAACTTGGGAGGATAGGGGTCGATGTTCATTGCCCTTAGCTCGGCAAGTTTTTGCGTGCGGTTGCGGAACTCTTCGTGTTGGTGGTACTCAGGCTCTGGGATGTTCATAGTCTTGCATGGGGTAAAAAATGATTTTAAAAGGATTGCAAAAGCTCTAGCTTTAAGCCCCAATTATCGATTTTAGCTTCAGGAGGGCTTGGCAATGTTCTTTTAGGTGTCTCTATATTAATTCCTCACGAGCTAAAGAGCAACAATGTTTGCTTTCAAGATCTCAACTTTAGTTGTTCGTTGCATCATAGGACATAAAAAATATTCGATACGGTTGTTTGAATCGAGATATATATAAGTGATTGAAAATTTGATCGTCTTTAATGAAAGTCTTTGCTATAAGACCTGCCTCCCAATAAAAACAACAGCAAGAGGTTTACAATGGCTGCAGCTACAAGTTTCCATGTCCCAGGTTTTGATCGTGTTATGGTTTTGAGTTCAAGGATTGAAACAGCGCCTACTCTCAATGAGCAAGAGACAGGATTTTTGGATCAGGTCAAAGCATTGTCTTTAGCAACGATCCTTGATGCAGGAGAAGGTGAAAAGCATTGCAAAGCGATCGGGCAAGAGATCTTCGATCATTTCAAAGCATTAGCTAACGGCGACAGCAAAGCGGGGATCGAAGCGATGCGCAAGATTGCAGATTCCCTTCCGTTCCAATGTGAAGATGGGCGTGAGCGTAAAGAACATGTGATCAGGGCATGGGACAGAGTTGGCGATGCACACGAATATTGGATGCATTGATTAAGAGACTGTTAACAGTCTCTAACACAGCTTTTAGCTTGAAAGTAAGATGTATCACCATGCATCGATGAACAACTCCTGCCTTTCTGGTTGGAGTTGTTTATAGATAGTCTTATATAACATGACTATCAGCTAGACTTAGAGACGTTCTCTGAATTAGAACAGTTTGCTTTTCGCGCCTTTTTTGAGCCATTT
>JAFEGF010000338.1 GCA_018240225.1 Verrucomicrobiota bacterium | reverse complement strand
GCTACGACCCGTTGGTATTCGACGCCGTTTAGCGAGCCTGTCTTGATCTTGTCCGATTCCACTTCAGACTGGGAGCAGATCATACGATGGATCAGCTGTTCTGCTGTCATCTCGAGGGAAAAAATCCCGACAGGGAGATCGTTTTTGAAGGCGACGTTCTCTGCGATATTGAGGGCAAGCGCAGTCTTTCCCATCGCTGGGCGTGCGGCGAGGATCATCAAGTTCGAGTTGCCAAGACCGTTGATCATCCGGTCCAGATCCATGAAGTGGGTAGGGACTCCTGTGATGCCGAGATCTTCCGGGCCCCGTTGGATGAACTTTTCTTGCCGCAGTTGAAGCTCTTTAAGGAAAGGGAGCTGGGACATGGATTTGACGCCGCTGAGGATATCTCTTAGCAGCATGCCGGCGCCTGAGGACGCTGTCTGACTGATCGTAAAAAATTTCGCCTGCGCGTCATCGAGGGTTGCCTGGACATCTTCCGGATCGTTCAAGGCATTTTTTTCGACTTCTTGCGCTGCTGTGATCATCCGACGTAAGATCGATTTGCTTCGGACCAGCTCGACATATTCTTCGACGTACGCGGAGGTCCCTGCATATTGGGCAAGCGTGGTCAGGTAGCTAATTCCGCCGACAGCTTTCAGCTTGTCCTGCCTTTTTAATTCTTCCGAGATCAGATGGACGTCGGCAGGACGGTCGCTCCGGTAAGCGCTCTTCAATGTTTGGAAAATAATTTTGTGCTCTGTGAAATAAAAATCGGCATCGTCTAAGGCGTCGGCGCCAATGTTGAGGCTGTTGACGCTGGTCAGCATGCAGCCAAGGACCATCATCTCCGATTCTTTGGTATGGGGAGCGATTTTCACTTTTGGAGAGGATGTTTCTGTCATAATGCACCGTGATTAGAATCGAGGATGTCGGTTAGCTAAGTATCTTCAGCAGATCATATTTTGGCAATGGTCTGTTCCTAGTACCCAGCCTCATCAATTTTTAATGGTCTTTGGCTCAGATTTTTTATGACTTGTCCAAAGTAAGAATAGTTCCTGTTCCAATTGTATAAAAAGAATCCTGAAAGGCTTGCCGAAACCGTTCAATGGCTAAGCTTCCGGTACAATGGCAAGGGGCCGCTATTTGCACTTTCAAGGCTTTAAATTGGTCCACGACTTCATCAATTTGCCTTTGTTTATTGCGAAACAAATGGAATCCTCCCAAGACAAGATGAATGGGTTGCTTCAGACGCTTTTGAGCTTCCTGCAGCAACTGGATGATTCCAGGGTGCGCGCAGCCTGTGATAACCACTAAACCTTTCAGTGTTTCTATTAAGAGAGCTTGCTCATAGAGAAAAAGTCCTCCCTTTAAAACTAAGGAATAAACTCCACAGCCGATCTCTTTAAAGTCTTCAACTCTTTCTGTTTGGATCGTAGAAGGAGTTTTTTTGGATGGGAACTTCTTTGGTAAGAAAAGGCGGCTCTCTTTTTTGAGTTTTGCAACCACCTCTTCAAACCCTGCAATATGATCGGAATGTTTGTGGGAATAGACGACGTCGGTAATCTCGTCGCAGCAAATGTTTAATTTTTGAAGATTAGAAAAGAAAGATTGGGAATCCGCTCCTGTATCAAAAAGGATTTTACGCGGGCCTAAGTCGACTAAGCAGGAGAATCCCCATCCCTCTTGCAAGCTTTCATCCGCCTTGCAATTATCATAGATAATTTTAATCGTGATTTGGTCCATCATTAATCCTTTTTACAAGTCAGTATAGATGACGGCTGCTTCATTTGGTGAAATTTTTTTAGATATGCA
>JAFEGF010000337.1 GCA_018240225.1 Verrucomicrobiota bacterium | reverse complement strand
ATGGCTGCGGTGGATTCATTGGAAATGAGGAAGGAAAATGAGAAGCTAAAAGGGTCGACCATACTGGAAAGCTATCATTAAAGATGGTCACAAAAAAATGTTTGCTGGCTAATGACAGAGCACGGAGGTCGCTTAACTTGTTGATATGCTTGCTGCATTCATAAACAGCTTCATCAGGAAGATATTTAACCATTTGCGCGGTGTTTACCAGGGCTGTGACATCTCTAGACTGGCCGCTTATTTGTGGAGCTGATGACATAAAAATTTCCCTTTTTTGTTTGATTTTTTAAAGTTTTACGAGGTGGAATTAGCCGGGCTAGCATTAATAATAGGATTAAAATCCCAAACTTGAATCGTGTTATCGTCGGAGCCAGAAAAGAGGATCCCATCTTTTACCGTTAGGCACTCGACAGCGCCTTGATGACCCTTTAAAGTGTGGAGCTCAATACCTTTTGCAATATCCCAGATTTTGATCGTACCATCTCGAGAGCCAGAAAAGAGGATCCCATTTTTTGTCGTTAAGCAAGTGGGCCAGGCTTGATGGCCATTTAAGGTGTGGAGCTCAATACCTTTTGCAATATCCCAAATTTTGATCGTTTGATCACATGAACCGGAAATAAGCATCCCATCTTTTACCGCTAGGCACTTGACAATGTCTTGATGGCCTTTAAAGGAGGGAAGCATGGTGCCGTTATTAATGTCCCAGACTTTGATTGTATTATCGGAGCTAGAAAAGAGGATCCCATCTTGTATCGTTAGGCAAGAGATCCCTCGTTGATGACCATTTAAGGTAAGGAGCTCTGTACCGGTTGCAATGTCCCAGACTTTGATCGTGTGATCCCATGAACCGGAAAAGAGCATCCCGTCGTGTACGGCTAGGCATGAGACCCAGTCTTGATGGCCATTTATGGTTTGGAGCTCTGTTCTGGTTGCAATGTCCCAGATTTTGATCGTCGAATCGTAGGAGCTAGAAAAAAGCAACCCCTCCGTTTCTACTAGGCAATAGATAGCGCCTTGATGACCAGCTAAGGTGTGGAGCTCTTTACCGGTTTCGATGTTCCAGATTTTGATCGTCTTATCCCTGGAACTAGAAAAGAGCATCCCATCTTGTACCGTTAGGGACATGACAGCGTTTTGATGGCCATTTAAGGTGCGTAGTTGATGTGTTCCTCTCCTCATATGATTATCTACGATTTTTAAGTTTCGGTAGAGGGGCAGTTCCTTTGGCTGCGGTGGATTCATTGGAAATGAAGAAGGAAAATGAGAGGTTAAAAGGGTTGCCCATGCCGGAAAAGTGTTATTAAAGATGGTCACAAAAAAATGCTTGCTGGCTAATGACAGGGCATGCAGGTCGCTTAACTTATTGATATGCTTGCTGCATTCATAAACAGCTTCGTTAGGAAGATATTTAACCATTTGCGCGGTGTTTACCAGGGTTGTGACATCTTTATTCTGGCTGCTTATTTGCGGAACCGATGACATGAAAATCTCCGTTTTTTATTTAGTTTTATTAAAGTTTTGCGGGGTGGAATTAACCATTCCTATGATTGTTAACGGGGTTAAAATTCCAGATTTTGATCTTGCTATCCCTGGAACTAGAAAAGAGCATCTCATCTTTTACCGTTAAGGAATAGACGGGGCTTTCATTGCTTAAGGTTTTGAGTTCTGTACCGCTTTCAATGTCCCAGATTTTGATCCTACTGTCATAGGAACCAGAAAAGAGGATCCCATCTTTTACCATTAGGCAACTGATAGCGTCTTGATGGCCAGCTAAGGTATGTAGCTCGTTACCGGTTGCAATGTCCCAGATT
>JAFEGF010000336.1 GCA_018240225.1 Verrucomicrobiota bacterium | reverse complement strand
ACCACCATACGTTCCATATTCCGATGATGGGGCTCCGTTTCTTTACCGTATACGGTCCTTGGGGACGCCCCGACATGGCCTACTATTCCTTTACGAAAGCAATCTTGGAAGGCAAACCGATCGATGTCTATGGAGGCGGAGAAGTAAAGAGGGACTTTACCTATATTGACGACATCATCAGCGGCACTCTGCAAGCAATCGACCGATGCAGCGGCAATGAAATTGCCAACCTAGGCAACCATACGCCAGAAAGTGTGAATACCATGATCTCAATCTTAGAAAATCTCTTAGGGAAAAAAGCTGTCCGCAATGAGATGCCGTTGCCCCTTGGAGATGTTCCCATCACCTATGCCGATCTGACCAAGAGCCGCCGCCTTCTAAACTTTGAGCCCCATACAAAACTTGACCAAGGACTCGAGAGCTTCGTGAAGTGGTATTTTTCATATCATGGAGAGAAGCGATAAGGTTAATGATGATCTTATTATCTGTTTGATCTTCATTTTCATGTCTTTGAATTTCATGTCTATTTTTTAGAACTCTCGTCCTCTGAAAAACGCTAAATCAATACAAACCGACCATTCAATTGAAAGGAAAAACATGTTCCAAATTGACACAAGACATTCTTACGAAAGCAGATCTTCTTCAAAAGGATTGGCGCCAGCCTATGTCATCAACTTCCCTCTGCATCATGCAATACGTTCCTACAATCAAGGGCCTGCAATCGAACTGATCACAACTACTGAAAAAGCTAACGCATCGGCCCTAAACACTTTCGATTATTTCGGAGACTCTCCTTTGTACCTTGCAGTGCACAATAAACTCTGCAGCGTTATTGATGTACTCATCCTATTCGGCGCAGATACTCAGAAGGTCAATTCTAGAGGGGACACCCTTCAAACAGCCCTCGAGAAATGCCGGTTTCGGTTTGCAGTTTTCGAAGGGGCCTCTGCAACCTCGCTGAATCAGCAATGCCCGAGCTTCCATTTAGCCCATTCGGTTGCTTCGTTGCAAGACGACGTAACCCAGCCTAGCAGGAAACATAAGCATCGGCCAACTCTGCAGAGAACTCAAGTTTCGACTCTCACTCCCCTTCCTACACCTCAGAGTTATCCGTCACCATCGCTTGGTCAACATTCGACGGTTGGAACTCCGCGGTCGCATTCAGCTTTTAGCGTTAGAAGACCGTTTCGCCTCTCTTCCTCGAATGCTCCTCTAAAATCTCTTGAAAAGGAAATCTCTTATAATCCTGAAATAACCTCATATCTGAACGCCGTAAAAAAAATGCTCGAAGATCGGCAATTTGATATCCTTTCACATACCTACTTTCTCTTTATCGACGAAGATATCCTTCTTGACTGCTTCCTATCCATGGGATTAAAGCACAAGAAGCCGATCTCTAAATTCATCCTCTCTTTAATGGCCCACGGCTTCCCAAACGGATTAGATAAAATGGCAGCTTCTTCCAAAAAGCTTGCAGAACTCACACGTGTTTGCGGCATCGATTTTCCCTTTATCAATCAAATTGCAGCTGGAAACGTTGTTCTGAAAAATCCTCTTCAATCATCTCAAACATCAGAAGCTACTAGTATCAATCAAAAGATCTATCATCATATGACTCCTCTAGAGTTGGCTGATATGCTGACCTTTCGAGATGTTGAATCGATTTCCCGAATAGGGCTCAGCGAAGTCAAAGAATGGCTCCATTATGAGAAAAACATCTCCGTTTCTATCCGAACAGCAGGGGACAACTTCAACAAAACTGCAAAGTGGATTGTATCGATCCTCGATTCCTGCGAAGGGGAAGCACAAGATAGCGCAATTGAGTTCTTTACCTCTACGGGAACTATTC
>JAFEGF010000335.1 GCA_018240225.1 Verrucomicrobiota bacterium | reverse complement strand
CTCTAATTCCTTCTTATAGATTTCTTCTTCCGCATAGAGCCTTTCGTAAGGTTCGAGGAAGATCACCCCTTTTGCGCCGCCTTCGGGGATGTCTTTGTTCTTTTTGTTCTGGGTGTAGGCGAGGTTGTAGCATTCGGAAAAGACATTGTTCCGCTCCGTCAGCATCTGTTCCATCCTTTCGGGGAAAACGGTCCTGAGACCCCCTCGGGAAAGATCGCGGAACCGGATATGGAACCCGACAAAGTAGAGCCCTTTCATGAAGAAGACTGCATAGGGCAGCTCGGGGAACTTTTCTTTTCTGTCATAGGGAACTGCATCGAGGTATTTGGGATCGAGACGGAAGCTGAATGCTGTCTTGTTCAATCGGAAGAAGTTAGTCTTAAGGGAGAAATCAACGAAGTTCATCGCCTGCTTCAAAATGTTCTTTCGGCGGGTATCGTTCAGTTCGTTTCCTGTGTCGAGGTGTTCGACGAGGTCGATATAGGAGTCGCGGACCTTTGTGTATTCTTGCAGATTGAACTTTTCCGGATGGAACTTCAACTCAAATGCCTGGCAAAGCTGGACGATCAGCTCCGGGTGGCGGCAGATCCCCTCTTCGATATGGTTGAGAGAGTACATATTGACATCTGCATGAACGAGAGCCTGATGCACGAAGCTAACGACAGTTTTAACGAAGTTGCCATGGTTGCCGCTGATGAGCCCCGAATCGACGAACACCGATTCGATCATGTCCATCCCTTCAAAGTATTTAATGGTCACAAGCTCTTTTAAAAAGTCATCGATATCGCTCTCCTCCCAGGCGGCGCCTCCTTTGCTTCCATGGAGGCCAAGGGACATGATCAGGATGTTTTGACGGCTATAGGGATCGATGTGCGTTGCATTGACCCGTTTCATCGTCAGCCCATGCCGATGGATCGTTCTGGCCATTCTGTAAAGGAAGTTGTATTTGGGGACATTCCTCCAAGCGAAGACGATCTGCATGGAGGGTGTTTCTTTTTTCTCCATCCAATCTTCGTTGTAGCGGACCTCATACTGGCAATTATCGCGGGCCTTGGCTCTAAAGAACATGTCCAGGGCCAGTATCAGGCGCTCCTTTGTCATCGAACGGACAAACCGCGGTCCGAGCTGTCCGATGAGCTTGCGAAAGTCCACGTCCGTTACATCAGGATTGCGCGCTTTGACTTGTTCCAGGATCTCCTTTTCTTTGTCCGGCGGAAAGAGCTCTCCTGTAATGGGCTCGGATCCTTCAGCAAAGATGATCACTGCAATTCGCAAATTGTTGACAACTTTAGGAAAAGGGGGAGGGGCGTTCGATACGAAGGCCCTGTAGTTTTTGATCGCATAGCCTTGATGGTATTTCAGGATCTTAAGGTCGGCGTCAGGGCTGTCGAGGCAGAGGACGAACCCGACATTCTTTGTGTGGATTTGAGAGTAATTGTCGTTGAGGTTAAAGCCCATCAAGCTGTGCACGATCAGCATGATGCTTTCCTGGTCGACCTCTTCAAAGAAGCCAAAAGGCATGTGCTCTTCAATCCAAAGATAAAACTCTTCGAATTTTTTGCTCTCATGTTGGATTGCTGCTTGCAGCTTTTCTTTTGTCAGTCTAAGAGAGGCGCGGGGTGCTGTCATTGGATGGTTCTCCTTGGAAGAGCTCATTTCCCTTAATAGACCCGATTTAAAAAAATAATTCAAGAGGCAGTTGCAAAACTGCTTGGCTCGGAAAAATCGATGATTTTGAAAATGCTATGTTACGAGAAGGCTGCGAAGACTTTTCAAAGGTCCGGTGAACCTTTGAAAAGCAAAGCAGGTGAAGTGCCCTTGGGCACGAACTGGGCAGGGCAAAGCAGGTGAAG
>JAFEGF010000334.1 GCA_018240225.1 Verrucomicrobiota bacterium | reverse complement strand
ATTTTAATTACTTAATATGAGGAATAAACTATGGCCCATGCATCAAAGCCTGTTCCATCCACTGCTCTAGTTGTCTACCAACCGCCAGTCCACCCTGTGGACTTTGCAGAAGCGCAGATGAGAGAGATGCATGATCTTTTCCTAGAAAAATCCTTCAAGGCCCAAATTGCAGACCATCATAACTTCCAACGCCTTTGGAATGGGAACGTTGTCGTCTTGGTGGGCGGTTCCTCTGCAGGTAAATCAACAATTATCCATAGCTTGAAGGAATTAGATAAAGATATGGTCGAAGAAGGATCCGACCTGACAGGAGCTAACTTCATTTATGAGTTCATGCAGAACAATCACGAGCAGTATGGAGTCAGCAAAGCTGACTGGGAACACCTGCATTCTGTTTTGGTTCCAAGGAAAGATCATTGGCATATCCATGAAGCCGTCGGAAAAGAAATCGGATCCACTGCCGATGCCTTTGATTTTATACAGGAAACATCGATCGTCGATCAAGAACGGGCGATCAAGACAGCGGCAGCTTTGCACAGACCAGTCTGCGAATGTGCGGAACGCACTGGCAAGATGATCGATCGGATCGTCATGGACAAAATCCTCGAGCATGCCAGAAGCGGGAAAAATGCGGCCTTCGACTTGATCGATATCGATCAAATTGCCGCCCATCCGATCAGCCAGCAAACGAAGATCACGTCGGTATTTGTCTATTGCCCTTTTGGGAAGTTGACCGAGCGGCTTGCTGAACGGAACAGAAAGGCTTTTTCTGGAGAGATCGATCTGAGCGAAGTCAGGGCTGGCGTATTCCCCCTGCTCCAGTATTCTGAACTCGTAAGGCCAAGACAGGCTAGCGATAAAGATGGCGATGTGATCGACCAAGTGACCAAGCAAACCGTTGAAGATGATTTCGATATCAATTTTAACGCGGGAATTGAAGCGATGCGAAGGACGCCGGAAGGCTGTGCCGATCTTGAAAGGATGGAGCAAGAGTCAGGCGGACTTGCAGCAAAACGGACACGGGATAAACAAACCCTGTTAAGTGCTTTTGGATTTAAGGAATCAGATCCATCTCATCAAAGGATCGAACTTGTCGCCCGTAAAAAATACGATCTAAAGATCGATACCAGCGATCCAAGACTTGGAGCTACGCCTGCTGAACGAGGAAATACGGCCGCCCTCAGAATTTTGAGCCATTGAGGCAGTTGCAAAACTCGAGCTAACTAAAAAAATCCCAGAAGATGCCAACTTCGAAAATGTACAGCGCAATGACGATGCACGCTCCTATCAACGTGTTGCTTCCTTTGCTTGAATCAGGCAATAACCACCACCTCAAATAGCGGATAGTGATTGGCATCAACGGCCAGGATATTAAGAAAACGCTGATGACATTTCCGATGAAGATCGCTAGCGGCTTTCCGATCAAATGGGCTAAATCTCCAAAAAATCTCCGCTCCAGAATAACGATCGGATAAAGGAGCAACAGGACGACCATCGCCTCTTTCCATACAGCCGGCGCTCCCGCTTTGTCTACAACAGATGAGAACCAACCTGCATAGGGAGAAATCACACGCTGGTTTTCACTGTTTAGGATCAAAGACTCGGATTCTTTCATGACCTCTTTCCGTTCTGTCGATGCAAGCCAGCGGTCAAGGTTTTCCAACGAGTCGAATTGCAACAGCGTTATCCAATTTTTCCCTTGCCCCAGATTTGGAGCTTGGACATACACACCTACAAATCCAGGAAACTTCGCTTCAATGCGATGGACCTTTGCCATCCAATCTCGAAAGGCATCCTCTTTGCCTGGACATACTTGGGTAATGAACACTTCGGTGACCCCTCTTTGCTGGCTATCCACTTCAA
>JAFEGF010000333.1 GCA_018240225.1 Verrucomicrobiota bacterium | reverse complement strand
GCGCACACGCGGGACGCCTTTGCCAAAGGGGCATTGGCTGCAGCTGAGTTCATCGTCCAGCAACCTCCCGGCCTTTACTCGATCAAGGACCTGTTTAACTCGTGAACACCTGCAGCAATTTTAAATCACCTTGGTGGCTTCCAGGAGGCCATCTGCAAACAATATGGCCAAGCATCGTCAAAAGAAAATGCACGATCAAACTGAAAAGGGAACGTTTAATTTTGCCCGATGGGGACTTTATCGATCTCGACTGGACAGTCGGCAATGAAACCTCGCCTCTTGTCATTATCATGCATGGGCTGGAAGGATCGGTCGATTCAAACTACGCAAAAGGGATGCTATGCGCATTAAAAAAAGCGGGGCTTCAGCCCCTCTTGATGCATTTCCGCGGCTGCAGCGGCGAGCACAACACCGCCATACGCTCTTACCATGCTGGAGAAACTACCGATTTTAAACACCTTGTCCAAGTTCTAAAAAAACGATTCCCTTCCAGGCCAATTGCCGCCGTCGGCTTTTCCCTTGGTGGAAACGTCCTTTTGAAATACCTCGGCGAATCGCAATCCGACACTCCGATTTGCTGCGCGGTTGCTGTTTCCCCTCCCTTCCTGCTCAACCGGTTTGCAGACAGGATCCAAAAAGGATTTTCATCCATCTATCAAAAGAGGCTGCTGTCGCAGCTAAAGAAAAAGTTATTAGATAAAAACAAACAGACAAAACTTCCCATCGACATCGATAAAATTCAACACATCAAAACATTTTGGGAATTTGACAATTTAATTACAGCAAAGATCCATCATTTTAAAAACTCTGAAAACTATTATAAAAATTCCAGCTCATTTTATTACGTTCAGAACATTAAAACACCCACGTTAATCTTGCATGCTTCTAACGATCCGTTCCTTTATCCAGATGCAATCCCCGATCCGTCTAAGCTGCCTCCTCAAGTAATGCTCGAATTGCAGAAAAGCGGCGGCCATATGGGCTTTATGACAGGCCGGATGCCCTGGAAACCGAAATATTGGCTGGAAGAGAGAGTTCCAAGATTTATAACGAAAGAACTTCTTTTAACATACTCTGAACACTTTTCCGATCAATCGGTGCAAGAATCCCAAGCCGATTAATGATCAACCGGTGATCCAAAGTAAATAATTTAAATCGTATGATTGATGGCGCCGGAAGATTCGTAGAGGCTAGATCTTGTATCACAATGTCTGCAGGCCAAAGTTCTTGTTCCGCCTTAATGGAAGTGATCATCGCCAAAATGCTCAGCCCAATCCGAGCGTTAAAATGTTTTGCAGTCGAAAGAATGAGAGCCGGGCGAATCTTTGCAGCTTTTACATCAGTAAAAGGAAAAGGGACTTTGACAACTTCATATATATCATAGGTCTTTGTAAGCTTGCTCATCATCTTCGCTTTCCCACTCACTTAACAATGCTTCGATGGAATTGAGATACTGGAGGTCGATCGGAGTTGTTTTACGCAGAACAACGGTGCCATCAGAGAGGAGCTCATAAGCCACCTGATCCCCTTTTTTTAGACGCAAATGCCTTCTCACTTCAGATGGAACTGTAGCTTGGTATTTCGAGGTCAACTTAGAGGTTCTAATGATCCTACGCTTTTTTGTTTTGACAGCCATGTGCCTCCTAACAAACTCTATCGCTCTTGATGGTAATACGGTATTACTTTTTCAGCAAGCATTACCTATTACAAAACATTATCATGCTTATTTTCAACAGCTTATAAAATAGCAAATGAACAAAACTAACGTTATTCTCATGAATCATAGAATGACTGATGAAACGAACTCGATCTTCTCAGCTCTAAGCGCCTAATTTTCCCATTGAATAAAACCTCCTTAAAGGATCAATATATTGACATGAAGAAAG
>JAFEGF010000332.1 GCA_018240225.1 Verrucomicrobiota bacterium | reverse complement strand
GGCTTAAAGCTGAAAACGATTATAATGCTCTTGGTTTACATCTTGATCTAGGTCTGCAATTTGATTGGAATCGTCATTGGGGTTTATTCGCCAAAGGAACCGGCACACTTCTCTATGGAAAATTCCATGTCCCAGAAAGAGTAAGCGGAGAAAATGTGCTTATTCAAGTGTCTTCGAGACATTTATTCAAGGAACATAGGAATTTCTGGGCTGTAACAAACGATCTAGGAGCGGCATTAGGGATTCACTTTAAAACATTCCAACGAAAATCCAGCGTTGATATCTCTTTTGCATATGAAATCATTAAAACCTTTAATCAAAATCAGCTAAGGAGGTACCGAGATCAAAATCCTGAAAATCCGCAAAATACGGATTTGGGGCTCGAAGGAGTAACATTAGCCTTTGATTTCAATTGGTGAGTTAGTGCTAAAAAAAATATTTTTATCCAGCTTTTTTTTCCAGAGCATCGTTTCTCTAATTTTGATCTTTTGCGCACCTCTACGCGCAGATTTTTCTCCAGAGATAGTCGCTCAGCTCGATGCTTTATTTGAAGCGGCAAGCGCAGAAATTGGCGGGATAATTGCTGGCGTATGGGTCGGAGATCAGGATACCTGGGTCAGAACAAAAGGCCCTGCGAACATCCTTGCTAATCGCCCTCTTCTTTATGCAGATAAGTTTCGAATTGGAAGTGTTACTAAAACATTTACAACAACTGTCCTATTACAATTAGTCGAAGAAGGATTAATTACCTTAGACGAATCAATAGAACGTTTTAATTTAGGTGTTCCTAACGCAAATAACATAACAATTCGCATGCTTTGTGATCATACAAGCGGATTATATAACTATCCAGATGATCCTGATGTGGCTCTAGCAGTTTTCTTAACGCCCTGGAGAGAATGGACGCAAGAAGAATTGGTCCAAGCTGCAGTCTCGCATCCGCCTCTATTTCCACCAGGCACCCAAGTAAAATACAACAATACTAACTTTGTTTTGCAGGGAATGATCATTGAGCAACTGTTGGGAATTCCTGTAGGACGTGCAATCGAGGCGCGCGTGATTTTGCCATTGCGCTTAGAAAATACTGTCTATCCGCGAGATCCTTATTTGTACGGCGAATTCTCGAGAGGATATTTTTTTGCTCCACCTGATATTCTCGATTTTACCGCAATAAACCCAACAAGTTCATTTGGAGCTGGCGCGTTAGTTTCTAACTTGCGCGACTTGAAAACTTGGGGTAAAGCATTGGCTTTAGGTCTTCTTCTTTCTCCTGAGATGCAACAACAGCGTCTTGTTAGAGTGGCCCCTCCTGCCGCCCCCGGCCCTTTTCAAGGACCTTTTCTGAGGTTTGGATTAGGGATTGAAATGCTTGGAGATTTTTTATTAGATAATAACAATGTTTTTTTAGGTCACGAAGGGGATATAATCAGCTATAATATATCCGTAAATTATCTTATTTCTAAAGACGCCACTTTTGTAGTGCTGATAAACAAAAATCCAACAGATCAGTTTCCTAGCGATAATGCTACAAAGCTATTTATGTCCCTTGCCAAAGTCTTATTTCCAGCAAACTGTCCTTGGCCATAAGAATCCCATTCCTAATCTCTAGAATTTAAATTTTCAACACTGTTTACAGAATCGAAAATCAGAGAATGCGGCATTTGTCGTGCTCGCTGTATTCTGCACGCACTTTCTCCAGCTCCGGCTTGTGGACAGGGCAAGGCTCGATGCTCCAGATCTTTTTCGCATAGTTATGTATCGATTCGTCAGTTGAGAACTTGCCCATGCTCGCAATGTTATGGAGGGCCACCTCCGCCCATTTGGCAGGCTGCAGGTAAAGCTCCTCCACCTTTTTTTGCGTCTCATAATAACTTCGCAAATCGCTCAAGACAA
>JAFEGF010000331.1 GCA_018240225.1 Verrucomicrobiota bacterium | reverse complement strand
TTCAAATTCTGCTCGGTCGCTTTCCAAAGCAGATAATCAGCTGTGATAAATAGGTCGGCCCCATGCTTAACCTGCGGCCTTCCAGAAAGATTGGTCTGTCGGGAGCTTTCTTTTGGTTTTTGAACATCGGAATCGATAGAGGTTTTCACATTATCAGCATTTACGCCCATGATGAGCGTCAGCGGACAGAAAGATAAGAAGGACAACAATTTCTTGTTCATAAGGAAATCCTCTAGGAAATGGCATATAAAGTTAAAAACATAATGGATACCATTATTTTCTTGATTTTGTCCAATCTTATGGCGGACTTTCTAATGCTTATGGGGCTTGAGGCAGTTGCTTGCAAACTATTTCCCATATGTGCAATAGGTGGGATCATTTTGTATTGAACTCCCTCAGACCTTTACATGGTGTTTAAATTGCATCTGTTAAAAGCGCTCTTTGCCGGTTTTTTTTGTTTGACGGCCACTGTCTGGCCTTCCGATCGGAAAATGACCGGAGAGCTAGAGCGGCCGATCATCTATCTTCAACCGAATACTGCCCAATTGTTCACCGAGCTATACCAAGCTTACGGGTTGCTGAATCCTCCGGCAAAGACGGTTTTCGAAAGTGCTCTCTACCTGGACCAATCGACTTATCCTTCTCTGCTGCCGATGCAGCCTGCCAATCAGGCGATCTTCGAGCATGCAAGCCAAGTGCTGTCAGAATTCCATGAGCGTGTTCAAGACTTGGAACTCTACATCGATCCCAATAAGCCCAAACCTTTTTTCTATACGGCTGTAGGGTCTAAACAGCTGATCGTCGCCTTAGTCTATGGCATAGCGATGTCTGAGCCGGATAAAAAGTTCCTATTTGTCGAACAGGCCCCTTTTTATTCGGGCCATCCCAATGCGGTCGCTGAGCTTTTCAAGTATCCGAATGCCCGGTTCCAAGCTTTTCATGATCCCTCGGAAATTCAACTGGGTCCTGATGAAGTATTGGTGGAATTTGTGACCTCTCCGAACAATCCCGATGGGAAATTTCGAAGGCCGCTGACGGATGCCTCCATCCTCATCGCCGATTTTGTGTTTGCCTCTTCGGCGTTTGGAGATAGAGGGACAGGATATGTCGATGACAACATCAAATGGGTCCGCGAGGCGCGATCTAAAGGCAAACATGTCTTTAGTTTTAATTCAGCCTCCAAGCAGTTTGGAAAAACAGGGGCGCGCTGCGGCTACACTTGGTACCCGATCTATGATCCTTACGCCGCATTGATCTTCAAAAAGTTTTTCAATTTCATCTCTTTTTCGACAGTTGCCGCCGGCTCTACAGGGCTTGCAGAATTTCTCAACCTGATCCAGGCATTTTTAGATCTTCCCGACACAGGGTGGTCGCTGCGCCAAGATGGAAATAAGAGTTTGAAGATGCGGCATGATCTGGTGAAAAGAGAATTGCTTAAGCGTTATCCGGGAACGCTTGTCATCAGCATTCCGGGAAGTCCCACTTTTTTTGCCAAGATCAAAGACCCTCGAATTCCGGATAAGCGCGCCTCCGATGTGCTCCTCGAAGACTTGGACGTATTCGTCAACAACGGGGAGCCGATGGGAGAGACTAATGAATTTATCCGCTTGAACCTCTCAGGCTACAGCCAAGGTCTTGTTGAGTTCCTCAATCGGCTTGCAAGTCGAAACAAGTATGCCGTTCAAGACGTCTTCATCGCTTCTTTAGACCGATGCAACTCTTGCATCGTTGCGTCAAAAGCTTTGCCGAACACGGTCTATATCGTCAATCCCGGCGATTGCCGCATTGATGCAGATGCGAACAATGGTCCTCTTGAAATTTATTTTCCTCCGTTCATCGATTATGAAGGGAGCAGAGTGTTCTCGGTCAAAAAGATCGATCGTTCCGATCATCCTGTGGTCGTTAAG
>JAFEGF010000330.1 GCA_018240225.1 Verrucomicrobiota bacterium | reverse complement strand
GTCTTGACTGGACGGAAAAAGAGCGCTTGCATGGCGTTGCCATCGGCAATAAAGATGCAAGAATTGAGGAAATTGCTCAAAAATATCGGGCATTGAAACTTGAAAAACAAGATCTTCAAGCACGGTATGAACAGCTTATTGATGATTCAGACCGAAACGACAGAGCGTTAAACGCCCGCATCGCTGAATTGGAAAAAGGGATCCCTTCTCTCATTGCCAAACTCCAACAAACACAGTTAGAACTTGAAGAAGCTCAAGCGCGATTAGAAGCTGGCACGAGAAATTTTGACGAGATGAAGCAGCGCTGGTTAAAAACGAAAAAAGCGCTGGACGAAGTAACAAGCATTAAAGCTGCCCTCGAAGAAGAATCCGCTCTGCATGCCAAAGCAGAACAAGCGTGGGAAAAAGAGAAGCAGCGTATGCAGCGCGCCATTGAAAAAGCAACGGAAGAAAGCAGGCTCACTGGTATTGAAAATACAGGACTGCGCCAAGACCTAGAGAGCGCTCTTGAACGGCTTCGCACTCAAACTGCTGAAAATCGAAGGCAAACACAAGCGTATGAAAAACAAAAAGGCGATCTCGATTCGATCATTGCAAGCTTGTCTGCCGATCTAGGCTTGGAAAAAGATCGCGTCCGCAGGATCCAAGAGATGCAACGGGAAACGACACGACGCGTGGGCGAATTGGAAGGGCTTCAAAAAAATTTAGAAAGAGACCTTCAACTGGCAACAGAGGAAAGAGATGACCTCCGCTCTGCATATGACAACTTAGAGCCCGAGCTGCTCAGGCAGCAGGAAGAATTTGGCCATGAAGTCGATCGGATCCAACTCGCAGCCGACGAAAGACAACGCTCTCTGCTTGACGAAATGGAGCGCTTGGATAGACGCGCAAGAGAGTTGGAGGAGGAGCTTGAGCTCCTGCGTACACACCGTTCTGTTTCGGCTGCAGCTCCGATTGACTTTGCTAATCCCAATCCGCCTCCAGTTGATCTGGCCTCCCCCGCCGCAGCTGTCGACCAGGGGATAGCAGTCGCACGCCAACTGGAAGAAATTGTGAGGGAGATCAGCGCTGAACCGATCATCCTGTCCCGCTTAGACCAATCGCTGATCGATGGCTACCATTTGAACCGCCAGCTGAGTCAAATCGAAGAAATGGACTTTGATAAAGCAACCGGCGAACTTCGCGTGACGATTACCGACGCTCTTTCAAGAGAATTGCATCTACCAAGAAACTTCTCTCTTAAGCCAGGCGCCAATGGAGCCTCTTTAGGCGATGGGTTTGTATTGCCAAAAGATCGTCCACGCCAAAAAGATGAGGCCAATAGGATCTGCAGGATCATGCTGATCAAGCGGCTGCAAACGATTCGCGGCGAGCTGATGGGTTCAACAAAAGGCGCTGAAGAGAGCAAAGCGACTCCATGGAGGACATGGGGAGAAGTGTTCAAAAACTTCACCGCTTTTTGCCATGAGATGAATCGGAACTTGCCGACCTTAAGGCGCCACATCGTCAATTACAAGCGGGACTTTGCACGATTGCGCCTGCAAGGGATCGATGAAGCCCTGCTCAAACGATGCGTCGAAGCTAGAAAAATTCCAGAAGAGGTCCATGATCCGCAAAGAACAGAAATTGCTGGTCTGATCAGGTTGTACCAAACGATGGCAAAAAGCTGCGAAGAGGTCTTTTTATACTCTTTGCCGCGAAAGATCCCGATGCACCATGCATGGAAGATCCTGATGCTGACCAACCACGGACTGCCTAGCCGAGCTTATGAAAGCGGAGCCTTGAAACCAGCTGAAGAAGCTGTCGTAGGGCCTTTGCAAGAGCTAATCCCCCATTTCTACCTCCATTTTTCCAATATGCTGCAAAATATTCAGATCGAAAATGGCCGAATTGTCGAATAGTTCTTTCTTAAAATAAAAAAA
>JAFEGF010000329.1 GCA_018240225.1 Verrucomicrobiota bacterium | reverse complement strand
AATTTACGAAAAATTCTCAAAAAAGCGACGAAACCTAAATCCGTTAACAGTCTCTTATGCTTTTCTTGCCCCCTTAGGACTTCTTCAGGAGGCATTTTTTTATTTGAAAGGTCAGCTGTTTTGAAAGGAGTTTAGCTTCCTTTTAATCCGGCTAAACCTTTTCAGGACGCGGATTTTAGTTTTTTGAAAAAAAAGTTTGAGCTATCTTTGCAGTCAGAGGGTGCATGCAAACTAGGATTTGCGGTGGTTTGCAGGCGCTTGGATTTGAAGAATCTGTCCATAAGCCTTGCTTTTGTTTTTTGGATTCTTTTTGTGATCTTTCATATCGGGCTCTTCATCCATGTTGACACATGGTCTCGTTGTCCGAACGACTAAGGTCTTATGAAATCTCATCAAATGAATCTCAAAAAACTAAATAGCTTGGTTTGTAGACAAACTCTAAGGGAGAACAGATGACGCTAGGATTGAAGATCGATGTAGAGGAAGTTGGGGGCAGATGCACGTTGAGGCTCGAAGGCCGTATCGATGCCGTAACGACTCCCGCATTGGAACGGGAAATCAAACACTTATTCGATACGGGTCATAAGCGGCTGTTATTGGATTTTCTCAAAGTGGAGTATTTGAGCAGCGCGGGAATGAGGCTTTTGCTTTCATCGACGCGGAAGTTCAAAGAAGCCAAGGGGCACTTTGTCCTATGCAACCTTGATGAAGATGTGATGGAAATCATTAAAGTTGCAGGGTTTGAGCGGGTCCTGAGGATCTATGCCAATGAAACTGATGGGCTAATGGGATTAGAGTAGGAGGAAAGTGCGTGGGAGCATCGGGAACTAGCTGCGAAGACAAGGAGCTGCAAATTCTCCTGACCCATTTTTCCCTCCCGCAAAAAGAAAAGGTCCTCCCTCGTTCGAAGAAGAAAAAAATTATCATCTTATCGGGCCCAACTGCTGTTGGGAAAACCAGCCTCTCTTTGACGATTGCAAAAGCAATCGGAGGAGAGATCATCTCTGCAGACTCGATGCAGGTCTATCGCGGCATGGACATTGGCACTGCCAAAGTGAGCATCGAGGAGAGGAGGCAGGTCCCGCACCATTTGATCGATAGCCGAGACCTCGATGAAAGCTTTAATGTCGTCGAGTTCTATCAAGAAGCCTGTCAGGCTATCAAGGAAGTCTTTGCCAAGGGAGGGGTTCCGATCATTGTCGGCGGAACGGGATTTTACATCCATTCTTTGATCTACGGGCCTCCTAATGGCCCAGCTTCCGAGCCTTCCCTTAGGCGGAACCTGGAGAAAGAAATGGAGGAGAAGGGAGCAGACCTTCTCTATGAAAGGGTAAAAAGCTCCGATCCTGTCTATGCAGCTACCATTACTCCTCGGGATCGGCACAAGATCATCCGAGCTTTGGAGATCATGGCGATCACAAAGCAAAAAGTCTCTGAATTGCCTCAGCCATCGACAGAGAATATTGATCTTTACGACTTCCGGTGTTGGTTTGTCTATATGCCTCGCGAGGTTTTGTATCCCCGGATAGAGCTGCGCTGCGATCAGATGATCGCAAGCGGTTTTATGGATGAGGTCACCCACCTTGAAAAGGAGGGTTTGAGCAAGAATGCAACAGCTTGCCAGGCTATCGGATATCGGCAGGCGCTCGAGTATTTGAGCTCGCCTCGAAGTCCGGAAGATTGGGATCATTTTGTAACCGAGTTCAAACAGGCGTCCCGCCGTTACGCCAAGCGCCAGTTCACTTGGTTCAGAAGGGAACCCTTGTTCCGTTGGATCAATATAGATAAAATGGACGCTGATAACGCAGCTGAAATGATCATCCAAGATTACGAGCTAAGTTTTTAAGCGGACTATTAGAAGCTGTTCTAAAAACCATGCCATCGGTCTTTGGATCCTTTTAGCGATCTTTGACGTCTCCCCGTT
>JAFEGF010000032.1 GCA_018240225.1 Verrucomicrobiota bacterium | reverse complement strand
TTATTTGGATTGGACTCGCTTTCAAAATGATGCTTCCGATTCCTCTCATCCTCCATCCGGAGGCAGCATTGATGGGACGTGGCTGCTCACTTCCTCTGGAAGCGCAGCGACGTTTGCAAAAGCCCATTGGAAATTGGATTACGATGTCTTGGATTTAGAACTCGGACGCTCCTATTATCTGACTAAGGCTCTCTCCGCGCGACCTTTTATTGGCTTAAGAGGGGTTTGGATCGATCAGCATTATCGGACGGCTTACCACGGGATCAGCGTCTCAAGAGGTTTTTTCTTACCGCCTGCGATTACCAATATCCAACTTAAAATGAAGAATGATTACAAAGCATTTGGGTTAAGGGCTGGCTCAGATCTTGATTGGGCGTTCAACCGCCATTGGAACTTGATCGGCGAGGCGTCCGTTTGCCTCGTTTATGGCTTCTTTGATGTTTCGCAGAGAAGCTTGGTTTCCAATCCGATTGCCCCCTTTCAGATCGATTCGAAAGAAGAGTTCCATACGACAAAGGCTAATTTCGAGGTTGCGATCGGATTGCAGTGGAACGCCTATTTTGCAAACGACCGGTATCATCTAGCCATTGCTGGAAAATATGAGTTCATCGAGTGGTTCAACCAAAATCAGCTGACCCGATTTTCTGGAACTTACCGATACCCTGCTTATGGGAATTTAATGCTGCAAGGCGCGACGCTTTCTGCTCGATTTGAATTTTAACAGGTGCAAAGAAGGAAAATAGAGAATGTTTGATCCAATCCTAAGAAAGACAGCAGTCATCGCCTGTTCCTTGCTGCTTATCCTAACTCAAGATGCATCCGCTTTTGTTCCCCAGGTGAAAAACTTCTTCGGATTTGAGAATGAACCTTCAAAGAACTCGACCGATTTAGCTGCTTCGGCTGAGCCTTCCGTTCCGCAGCAGCCGATAAGCCCAGATGCGCAATTGTCAGCAGTGGAAGATAAGAAGGTCAATGGAGCGATGGGAACCAAGAGCCCTCCCCGCTTCCAACTCCAACATGCGAACAGGATCTTTTTGGAATGCGATTTTCTCTATTGGCGCGCTGAAATGGATGGGATTGAATTCGCTGTTTCCTCCACGAGCCCCAACGATGCAGATACTGATGAAATGAGCTCGATGACGGGAGGGAAGTGGAAGGATATCGATTTTGAGTGGGGGCCTGGTTTCCGTGTCGGCATCGGATACCACACTCCTTATGATTTTTGGGATCTCTCTTTGTTATGGACCCGGTTTAATCATTCTTCGAGCGGGCACGCCCATCAACCTTCCGGAGGAGGTCTTGCGGCGACCTGGTTCACATTTGCCACGCTGTTAGGGATCAATTGTGAAAAGGCCTCAGGGCATTGGGACCTTAATTACAATACGTTGGACTTACTGTTGAGCCGCACCTTTTTTGTCAGCCGCGGACTGACTCTCCGCCCAGGGCTCGGGATCCGTGGAGCTTGGATCGATCAGGACATGCGCTATCACTACTCCGGCGTCGATTATGTTTTCTTGCATGGCTTTGGAGCACCGCTTGGGCCAGAAAAAGTTAACTTAAGCAATGATTACCATGCTATAGGAATTTTGGCAGGGCTTGGTTTGGACTACTGTTTCAATAACCACTGGTCGATCTATGGCAACTTGGCAGGTTCTTTGCTTTACGGCGGCTTTGAGGTGGATGAACACTTGAAGGTCAAAGGAGTCAACCTTTTTGGCAGGCGTCCTTTTTATCATTTCTCCGAAGACCGCAATCGATTAAAGAGCAATGTCGAAATGGGAGTCGGCCTAAAGTGGGAATCGGATTTGAACCGAAAAAGGGTCCACCTTTCATTCTTTGCCGGTTATGAATTTATCGTTTGGTTCAATCAAAACCAGTTAAAGAATTTTTGGTTTAGCGGCTTAGACAACGGTTCTTACAATCAATTAGACGGCAACTTGTCGCTTCAGGGCGGGACTTTTGGTGGGCGGATCGATTTTTAAGCATCGATCAGAGTAGTCGACTGGCGGAGATCGCCTGTTTGCAGTGCATGGACTTCTGCAAGCGTTGAGGAGTGCACATGATAATTTTTTCCAAGCGCTGTTTTGATCTTTTCAACGATTCCTGGCAGATGATGAAAATGTTCGGAGAGGCGGCAGAGAAAGTCGGAATGGTCGCGGCCCTTTCGGTAATCGGGAGCCTTTTTCGGATGGAGAAGGTATTGCATCCTTTCATCGGAGTAGTCCCATAGGAAGCTGGTGTGGTGGAGCCATCTGTCCTTTTTGATGTACTGGGCGTTCCCTCCCATTTTTTTCTCGCCGATCACAAAATCATTTTCCCTCAATCGGAATTGGTCATGGTCAAAGACATCTTTGTAGATCCCTTCTGTCCACTTCATGATCGGTTCGGGAAATGCCGGAAAGGGATGGACCTTTTTGTTGCAGATAAAGGTCACAAACAGAGTGTTTTCATCAACGATGACGGTTCCGCCGCCGCTGAACCGCTTAATGATCGGAATGTTGTCTTGGCGCGCTTTGCTCAAGTCGATGAGCTCATCTTTTTTTCCCGAGATCCCCATTACAATCGAAATAGGCGATCCCTCGTTAACGATGCACCAGTTCCGATCATCGGCGCGCAACAGGGCCTCTTCGATCTGGAGCTGTTCCAAAATGGGAAATTGATTAAGATGCAAAAAATGAAATGCCATGGATTATATGTAGCTGATGGAGGCGACTTCTTCGACTTTGACGAGCTGGAAGCGGATCCCTTGGGTGGAATTGAAGCGGAACAGGATCAGGGTGGAGTTGCCCATCAAGGTCATATCGATGATGTTCGATATCGTCGAGCCGTTCATTAACTGGAAAAAGACCTTGCCTGTCGTTTTTTCTTTGCGCAGCGTTTCGAACGCTTCCTTAAAATCTTGTGCGCGCATTTTAGGATCGATGACAAGGGAAGAGGAGGGAGAGCTTGGAGCTGCTGGAGAGGGTTGAACCTCCGCAGTTGGCGTTATCGTCTGAACAGCGGCGTGGGCGCTGCCAAATAAAAGAGGTAAAGCGGAAAGGAAAGAGAGTTTCAGCATGCGATAATCCGGTTGCCCTGTTGTTTTGCTTCTTTGAGGGCCGAATCCACTTTGACTAAGAGCTCCTCAAATTGATCATAGGTGTTTTTAGGCATAGGAATTTTTTCATCGTAGGCGATCACACCTAGAGAGAATGTTAGCGTAATATCCTTTTTTCGTGGGAAGAAATGTGCGTCATGGACCTCTTTTCGGACCGTTTCAGCGATCATCATGGCAGCCCGATGGGATGTTTTGGGCAGGAGGATCAAAAAACGGCCTCCTCCCTGCGGCATCAAGACATCAAATTTGCGCAAGTGGTTTTTTAAAAAATTTTCTACTGAATGCAGCACGCCTTCGATGACTGTTTTAGGGAATGACTCGTAAATTTTTTTATAATCGTCGATTTCAAGGAGGATCAGGCAAAGGGGGCGGTGGGATTGTTTGACTTTCGAAATTTCCTTGATCGCATCCTCTGTCGTCACAAACCGAAGCTGAAGTTCTTTTCTGGGCAAAGGAGGGCTGGTCTGTTTTTTGATCTTCTGGGTAATCAGGGCCATCTTTTTGTTAACAGGCTTGGTCTGCAGGGCAACGACCACCCGTTGATAGATCTCTTCGCCGTCGAGCGGTTCGTGGATGAAATCGGAAATCCCTTGGTTGATCGCCTCCAAAAAGAAGCTTTTCTTATGGTTGTTGGTCACAAGGAGGATAGGCGTTGTTTGGTAACCTGTCAGCTGGCGGATGTGCTGGGACAGGATCGCCCAAGTGGAATCGAGGGTTTTCTGATCGAGGATGATCAGATCGATCGGCATGCTCTTCATCCAATCGACCGCGGCAAAGCTGTCGGCGCACTCGATGATGAAAAATGAGTTCTTTAAGACCCTTTTAATAAAAGTTTTCTGGTAGCTGTTCTGAGTGATAAGTAGCACTGAAGGAAGCGATTCTTTCTTCTCTTGCATGTTCCGCGATCTCTTCTATGGAGTATCTGTACTTAGGGATATCTGCATAGAAGAAAACATGCAATTAAAATATTTAATTGTCATTTAGCGTTTTTGACAAAGAGTAAGGTCTGTTTTTTTGGGAACGCAAAATAGTGCAAGTCATTATAAATAGGCATGTTGTGCTTTAGTTTTAAAAAAGTTACTTATTCAATTTAAGTATGAAATTAAATTGAGTTTTAATTATTTAAACATTAAAATATGTATCAATTTAATTAATAGGTTTTTTTTATGAGCGTTAACAAATCGTTAATAAATCAAGAGAGTTCAGGTTGTACAAGTCCATCGGCTTTGCCTGTCTCTCTTAAAGAGCTAAGCGAGTATTTCCAAAGCGCAGATCTATTCATGGGCTTGCTATCTCAAATCCAGCAAGAACAAGGAGCGGAGGCCCGATGGGCCGCGCGGCAGCCGCTTTGCGCGAAAGAACTTGTTCAAACTCTTTTTTCTAAAAAGAAGTTCGCCAATGCAGTCGTTCCGTTTTTCTCTCTTTGCGATAAAGATCCGGGCTTAAGAAAAGCTCTGCAGAGAATAGCTTCCAATTCAGATCAGAAATTGGAAAAAGTTCAAGGGACCATTGAGAAAAACATTCAATCTTTAGCTGAGCATCCGGAGTTATTCTTTGAACTTGGGCATGAATCCCTTAATCATAAGAACCGGAGATTAGCTCAAGCACTGTTCAGCTACTGTGGAAAGAATCCCACATTTGTCCAAAAGAACTTGAAGGAGTTTTCCGACCTTGTCAAGAGGGCTGTCCATTTGGAGGATCTGGTTGTCTTGGAATTTATTTTTGATCATGGGATCGATCAGTTTTTGGAAAAAAAAGAAGGAAGTTTTGGTCATAATGGCGGTTTGAACCTCGGTACGCTATTGAATTATCAACGATGGAATACCCTAGACCTGCTAATTCAAAAAGGCAAGGTCCCTGGAATGGTGATCTCAAAATACGAGCTTCAGAAGGGGAAAGACCAAGAAAAGATCGATCTAATGATTGCCAATGGAGCGGTTGTCGAAAAGCCTACACTTTTGTGGGAAGATGAAGAGACGAATCGTTTAAAAAAAGCGTTTGAGCGCCATGAGATGTATAAGACATTGCATGAGGATGTGCTTACGATCGATTTCCTGAAGACTCTTAAAGCCGATGATCTATGGTGGTGGCTCTCTTTTGATTTCCATGCAGCAAGCGTCTTGGCAAAGTTTCCTGATTTTTTTAATGCCCTTCTTCTCCAGCAATCTGATCGTCCTCCCTATTTTGAACGTGCATTGAAGGTTTATTCCGCAGCTGGAATCTTTGACCAGACAGTCCATGGAGTTCCTCTGCTGTTCAAGGCCATTTTTTCGAACAATGACTCGATGGCAGAGGCTCTGCTCTGCCAAGGCGTTCCAGCAAAAGCCGTCGAAGAAAAGACCGGATGGACAGCATTTGAAGCAGCTCTTCGTTGCTTAAGACCAGATGGGACAGGGCTTAAACTATTTGAATTTTTCCTCAACCATCCTGCAACAGATTGCCATACGTTTTTTAAAGATGGAACCCACCCGATCGATGCCCTCTTTCAATTGGACATCCCGAACAAGCTCTTGCCGCTAAAGGCCATGTTGAAAAAAGGGGCGGCCTTAAGGGGCTCTAAACTGTCGCTTTTAGAACGGGCTGCAAAGCTTCAACCCTACGATGTGCCCGCTTTGAAATTATTGATTTCCCATGGACTCTTTTTGGGAGAAATGACGCCTGACAAAGACACTGTGCTGCATGTATTGATCTCCTCTTGCGCGGCGTCTTCAGGGCTGGAACGCGAGGCATTTCTTCAGCTGATTGCGCACGTGGCGGCTCATGCTCCTAAAGCATTTGACGGAGTTGTCGATAGCAAAGGCAAAACAGTTTTGGATACGGCAAAGGAAAAAGGCGTTCCCGAAGCTGTCCTGATCTTATTGCAAGCAGGCATTGCGCAAGGTTCTTCTATTTCAAAAAGCCAGCCGGTGAAATTAAGTGCGCAAAAGGGGGATAGCCATGAATTAAAGATCTTTGAAAACGAAATCCAAATAATTGAGGAATCCTATCGGAAACTGGACGCCCCAAAGTCTTCTAGCGAACTAAGGCCTTGGATGAACTTGACCAATATCACCTATTTGTTCGGCGATGCGATCGTGAAATATGGAGTAGCTGCCAAATCTTCAGAGAAAGGATCCGAATCTAAAGGAAGATCTTTTGAAGGCAGCGGTAGCTTTTTAGCTGCTCTCTTGTCAGTTTGCGAAAAAACACTGATTGCCAAGGGCTGTAATGCTGAAGAACTTCAAGCGGTGGAGCAAGCGAGGCAGAAGCTGGAACGGGCGGTCTTTTGTTTTAATTTGCTCAGCATTTGCGCTGTGAAAGAGGAGTTCAGAAGGGAGTATTTGCCTATCCTTTCTTCTACGATTGAAGCGCAGATCGCAGCTTTAGCCCCAGGAGAAACTTTGCTGCTCCCTTCCGGCTGGACGGGCCAGGAAGGCAGATACCATGCGATGTTGATCGAGGTGGGTAAAAATGCGGATGGGACGTGTTCGCTTACCGTCATCAACACGGACAAGAAGAACGGAGCTCTTCTCCATGCACAGCGTCCTACAGAGCTTAAAACCCTGATCAATCCGGTTCGAGCCTTCAATGGGATCCCTCAAGAAGAGCTGTTTGATTCCTCTTTAGTGCCATCGCTTCTATCCCTCCTTGCTCATTTTCCAGAAGATGGGGCAAATCAATATGGGGACAAGGACTACTACCACGTTCTTTTCTCTAGATTCAGCGGATATGCTGTTTCTCTTCCTCCTGATAAAAAGATGTGTTTCATTACGGCGCAGCGTTCGGGGACATGCACAATCCGCTGCGCATTGGCCTATCTGCACATCTTTTTGGGGACGGAGCTGTATCGGAAGGTGAAAACGGAATTGGAAGAGATCACGTTTCAAGCGATCAATGACCCTCAGTTTCTTGAAAAGTCCGCTGTCAGTTCCGAGTTCCTCCAACACTTGGAACATGCGATCGAACGGGCCGCTTTGCGTACGGACAAACAAAGAGAGAGAGGCTCTGCCAGCCTTCTGCAAGCGAAAAAGATGGCCGATCTATTAAGTGATGTCGAAGCGAAAATTCCAAAAGCTGTCGAAAGCTCTAAAGCTAATGAAAAGACAAAAGGAGTTGACAATGCAGAAGCTCCGCCTTTGCAGCAAACTGCCATGAAGCTGGAGGAGTCCCGTCAAAAACTTTTGCATCTTGAAGTAAAACAACAGATTTTTAGCCCTTTTCAGCCGTTGGTTCCTCCATCGATCGATTTTTCGAAACTAGCTTCGGGAGACGATTTGATAGGGGCGATCGATCAGCTCAATGATTTTTTTGAGCAAAGTTTTCAAAATCCGATGGACCCGCACCAAACAATTGCAACCCGTATGGCGACAGAGGCCTTGAGCACGCTTGCTTTGCCGAACAAGGGGATATTTTATCCGGGGATCGACGAAAAAACATTGATTGGGTCGCTGTCCGTTGCCCAAAAAGAGCTTTTACAGCAAAAGCTGGGAAACCTTTGCCAAAAGTATGCCACAGCAATGAACGCCCAACGATCTGCAGCAGCAATCAGAGAGCAGGAACGGTTTGCCATGTGGTATGGAGACCATGAGGAACCTTTTACTGAAGCTGAGAGCGTCGAGCAATACTTGTGCATCAACAAGCTTTTTGCCTACTATTGGAGGCTCTCCCTTGGCTTAGAAGGTAAGGAAATGGGGTCTTGTTCCTTATGCCATTATGGGATCGATGTTTCCCATTTAAAAGCTCTTCAATCCAGCGTCCATCTGCCTTGCTATAGTCCTCAGGTTTCCGTGCAGTTGAATGGGCTCATTGAGTTTTTTGAACAGAGCCATCCGTCCCCAAAAGCATCGAATCGGACGCTTCTTGCAATCGGGTCCTGGTCTGAAAGCGGGGAGAATATCGAGCTTCCCCTCGCCAATGAAAAAGTGAAAGAGGGATTTGGAGATAGCATCTTATGCGATGAGTGGTATCAGAGGATTCCGGAAAAGTGGTGGTCGGAAATCGATCGCGATATCGATAGGATCAAAGGTTGGACGAAGCCTGATCTAAAAAAATTCCGCATGGCCCATTTATTTGCACATCCTGAGATGCTGCAGCACAAAGCGATGGATAATTCGGAATCTTCCCAAGATCAGTGGGCTTGGATGCAAAGCATGGGCGCTTATAGCGATCTAAGAAAAATGGCATTCACCTGTTGGTTATTTAAAAACGCTTCCCATCAGGAGCTTGTTCAACTTAAAAAAGTCGAATGGTCGGAGGAGAGCCACCGTTTGGAGACAAAGTTAGTCGCTAAGTCGCGGGTAAAGGATCTAGTAGGCAAGGCGCGCAGTTGCTGTGATCCATTCCACATGGGGAAATTGGGCCACCCATTGCTGGGCAGCACAGAGCATGCATTGAGAAGAACGCAGGAACAAAACGAATACACCATCGATGAATGCAAAAGAGGACCGTTGTTAAGCGATCAACGCTACTATGAGATCGCCCACTCGGAAGAATTTGCGATCCATCGGCTTCTGTGCCATTACAAGGAGAACATTTCCGATCTCAAGAATTCGGGCGACCAGACCTTTTTCCAGCTTCTCTTGTTTGGTAAAGAACAGTTAGCCCAAGCGATGAGCCAAGATCCTTCCATTGGAAACCGGATCTTGAGCCTGATCGACCAAGCCCTTTATGAGTTTAATCTTGAACTGCAGGCCGATCCGACAAAGGAAAATGTGCTGCATGGAATTGTTTTTCTCAACGTAATCAAACTCCGGCTTGAAGCCTATCTGCCGGGCAGCTTTTCCCAAAAAGAGCGGATGCAACTCCAACAAGAGATTGTTGAGCATTTAGAACGGATTGCTGTGAAAGAATCTTCTTCTTCCCAATCGGAGTCCGTAAAGAGATCGTCATTCGCGGGAGTCAACAAAGCGGAGCTTCGTTTGCTATGGATCTGCGCTCAACCCGAGTCCTCTTGGTCTGATTTGAAAAGATGCGAGCAGGTTTTGACCTATCTGGGCCAATTTGAGTTGTATGCAGAGCAATTAGGATCGGATGACGCCTCTGTCGATCCGAGTTTGAGGGCATTCGCCTACCAGACGGTCTTTGCACATCTCAACGCCTTGAAGAAAGCTTGCGATAACCCGGAAGTAATATCAGGAGCTGTGCGGCAAATTGCTCAGGCTTATGGGATCCATGTCGAATCGGAGACTGTCATTAAAGGGGCGTTCCCGCAAGTCCATTTTGTACAAGGTGACCGCTTATATGAAATCAATCTCTTAAGCGGCATTGTCGCCCGCGACAAAGTGCCTCTTGTCAACCCAAGCAGATTATTATTGAATTCCGTGATCAGCGAATTTGCAAAGGGAAGAAATGACCCTATCGAGATCTATGTCCTGGGAAGAACGGATCAAGGCAGTCGGTTTTATTCCCGTTCAGGAGGCAACGAATATTATTTTACCGTTCATAAGGTGGACCAATCGAATTGGGTGACTCAGATCGAATGGCAAAGAGGCTCGGAAACTTTCTGCCATCTGCCCTTTGACAAGGTCCCAGATGAATTCAAACAAATAGCGCTTGAGAACCCGCCGAAACAGAACAACTATTATTATTGGGTCAGCAAAGGCCCTTCGAAAATTGCTGGGATCATTCAAAATCGGGCGACGGGTGTCGAAGAGGTGATCATCTATGCAGATGGAACGGCTGAAAGGCCTCTTTCTAAAGAAAGATGGAACTATTTGCCTGTGAAATCGATTCCCATACTGGCTGTTTTGGCCTCGATGCAGAGCAAAGAGCAGATCGCAGTTTGGGAAAAGATAGGTTCTTCAAATGTTCTGGAAGTAAACTGCTTCGGACTGCACGACAGCAACGGAGCTCCATTTAGGTTCCAAATGGGAAGCAAGTCTGATTCTTTCGATGTGGTCAATCTCCCCGGATACAGTCTTTCCGATGCTAAAACAGTTAAAGGACTTGGCCGTTTTTTCCCTTATCTAGTTGTGGAGAATGGCAAAGGCAGGCAAAAAGCGCTTGTCCCTGTGAAAATTTGGTCGGAGGCGGTAGGCGGTTCCAAAGATCCGGAAAAGACTTATTCCTGCGAGGAAATTGCAATCGATGAAAAAGGAAACCCTTCTCCTTCCGGGATCCAGCAGCTTCTTCTTGCATATTACTTTATTGGGGCCAAGCAGTACGACCGGGCCCTTGGGCTTTTGAAGCAGATCGATGAATCCAGGGCCTATACTCCCGATGAGTTCAAAATGCTTGGATGGATCTTGCTCCACAGCAAAAAGACAAAGGACCATTCCCCAAAAGCTGTCGCTTTGAGTTTGATGGCAGCGCGTTTGGCAAATCAGAACCTGGAGAACTTTCCAGATGCCCATCCTCAAAACCCGCTTATTATGAAGGTAGCCGGATATTATGATGAACCAAAAGCATGGGTCCAGTTTTGGAAAGGATCTGCGAACTGGGAAAAGACAGCTGGCAGACCGGAACCTCTTTCTCTCATCCTTGGGCAAACATTCGAACGCTACTACGAGATCAGTTCCCACTGCACCCCTGTGTTTCAGATCCATGGCAAGCAGCTCACTCCTTTTGAAGAGCTGCAATGGTTAGCTAAGATCATTCAATTTGCTCCTCTTCCCGCTTTGATTCGCCGTTTCACGTTCCTTCTTACAGGGAAGCCAGATCCCATCATCGAGGAAGCAAAGCCTGAATTTGCAATCAGTTTTAAGTTCCCCGATGAAATGACCGGGTTTGATTGGCTCCATTCGATCGATGCGAGCTCGGATGATTACCGGCCAGTTCTTGCCTTCCTTGACCGGATACGGCCTGAAAAAGGCCTAAAAGAGCATTTCGGAAAGCTGTATGCCTTGGCAACCAAGGGGACTGCGGAAGAAAAACAGGACCTTCTTATCTTCTTGAAGGATATGCAGTACGATCCCAACGAGGTCAATCAATTGATCCGCGGGATCCTTATGTCGCAGCTCCCTCCTTATGATTCTGGACCAAGCTCTTCTTCATATAGCAGTTACGAAAGCAGTTACTCTCGTTATTCTAGCGATTCTCCTTCTAAATCCCTGACAACGTCTCAAGCGATAGCTAAAAAAGTCGTTGAAATCGCTAAAAACAGAGATCGGGATGGCAAGCTTTCCCCCTATGAGCCATTTTATGGGTATTCCAATCCTGAAAAGCAGCTAAGCGCGCTAGTGCGTGAATGGCAAAAGCATTTCTTCCCCTCCTCTTTACAAAGTTCCCCGAAAATGCAGGAAGGAATTTCCCCAGATATCCAAGCTCTTTTGCCTCCTCTTTCAGAGCAGCGGAAGGAGAAATTGGCCGGCCATTACGAACACAGCAGCGATAACTGCATCTTAGAGATGAATTCCTCAGTTAAAATCTTTTTTGCAGCCGAGAAGATACAACCAAGCACGACTGCGTATCCCTCTTTGCCAGCAACGATGGAAAAGGACCCGTATTTCCAAATGCGCGGGGCTGCTCTGCGCAAAGATATTGAAGATGGCATGGCTTTGAACGACTCGAAGGTCTGTTATGTCCTAAAAGAGAAGAAAACGGATACTCTCTTACCGCTGAAGAAAGATCTTCTTTCAAAGAAAGAAGGGCTGCAAAGGGAACTCAAAGACCGGCTAAGCGATATTCAGAAGCTTGTGAAGCAGGTAAGAGGCGGAGATGCCCGTGAAATAGAAGCCCAGCTGCTCCGTTTGGGCAAGAAAGATGTTCCTCCGGCCCTTGACGAGTGCATCGCCATATTTGTTCAAAGAGACATCGCCCTTTATCAGCAGCGGATGCCTTTTTTAAGCCTGCAGGACTGCCTGGAGCTGGACAACATGATCGGCGAATATCTTCTCCTTGCGACGACAGAACAACGGGTGTCCAGGTCCTTGGACAAGCTGAACAAGGTGCTCTCCTGTGCGCATAAAGGAAAAAGCACAGTACAGCCTCTTCACAATTTGGCATTGGAAATGAACAAGAAACGGGAGTTCACCGCTTCAGACTATCCAGAGATGCTGGTATTGGAATACTATGCCGATATTTCGATGCGGGAAGAACAGTGCCTCAACTTGATCAAAATGACGACAAGGGATGAGCATGGAAGGTTTCCGCCGCTGCTCTTGCAGATGATCATGAGCGCAGGAAAGACTTCTGTTCTAGGGACGCTGCTTGCATTAATGAAAGCCGACGGCTATCACCTGTCGATCCTCTTTACTCCCCGCTCCCTGTTGGATAGCAATGCGCCGGAAATGAAAGAGAGGAACCAGTCTTTCTTTGGCCAGCGGGGGCATACGCTGACGTTCAACCGCGGCAAAGCTTATTTCAATGTGCCCAATTTGCTGCGGCTGCAGCACATGCTGCTCCATGCAATTGTTCATCGGGAGTATTTGATCTTGTGTCCAGAAACGCTTCTGAGCATGCAGAACCAATACATCGAAGCAAGGGAGAAGATCTACAGCTTGCGCCAGCAGCAGCTCAGCGCTACTCCCGCCCAAAGGGAGAAGCTGCAAAGGGAAATCCAGGAATGGGAGGCCCCTGCGCAAGAGTTGAAAAAGATCCTGCTTCTCATCCGCCAGCGGGGAGCTGCGACCTTTGATGAGATCGATGCTCAGTCTTCACCGCGCAAAGAGCTTAACTATCCCGGGATTGAGACCACACGTTTGGACAAGATCAGCGTTGAGCTGGTCAGCGCCCTTTATGAGATTGCATCGACAGATCCCGAATTGATCAAGATGGGTTTGAATCTAAAGGAAAACACCCAATCGCGTCTTGTTCCAAGTAAAATTGAGGAGATCAAACCTCTTCTCGTTAAAAAAATTGTTCATGCCATCCAATCCAATCCCCTCTGGTGCCAGCACCTGGGGCTAGGGCTTGTTTGCGATATGCAGCAGATTAGCGATTTGACCGATTATTTATTAAATCCAGGCAGCGATGTCCCAAAGTGGATTACTGCTTTGAACGCTTCAGGAAGCGAACAGGATAGGAACGCCGCGGAAAGGATCGCCTTGATCCGTCAAGAGATCGCCCAATGGCTCCCATCGTGTTGGAAGTATAGCGCAAATGAGCATTTTGGCAGATCGAAGGAACATCCCGATTACCTAGCTGCAAAGCCCAATATTTGCGCTAGCACTCCGAATGAAAGCGCAGAGATCGCCCACGCTTGGGAACTGGTCAACAAAACATTGCAGCTTTATGTCAGCACGGGAATCGACAAAAACCAAGCAAAGGCTATTGTTGAGTCATTGCAAAAACTTGCCATCATCGAGAGCCGAAAGATCGGGATCGATTCCATGCAAACAGAGGCCAAGAATAGCACCGTCTTTGACAAGACGGAAGCTGTTCAGTTCTTCAAAAAAGCCGTTGAAGGATCGGGAGAAGAAGATCTTGATCTGATGAAGCTGCAGGCCAATGATCAGGAAGCGATGAAAAGGGTCCAGAAGGTGCTCAATGCCAAGACTCCCGAGTCGACCCATTTGATCATCAAGTACCTCAATGAACAGGTTTTTCCAAAGCTGGAATTCCATCGGGACCAGATCCACAATAATACAGCCAACTTAAGCGGAGCCGTCGACTCGGAGCAAGGGTATTCGGGAACAACTGCCAACTTGTTCATCTTTTCCCACGCCTATTTGCAAGCTCCCGATAAGAGGATCATTCTCGATAAGGGCGCATATGGAAAGGTGATCGACAAGCTGTGCCGCGCCAATCGGACAGTCCATACTGTAAGTCCTCAGTTGAAAACGGCAAAAGATCTAATGAAGAAGGTCCATGAAGAAAAGCAAGTTGAGGAGAGGAACCGTTTTCATGCATTCATCGATATCGGCGCCCATTTCAAAGACCATAGCAATGCTGATGTAGCTGCTTCATTCCTGGACTATTTTTCAGAGCTTAAACAAAGTCCGATCGAAGGGATCTTATACTACGACGATGCGACAAATCAATTGGCCTGCTTAAAGAAGGGCAGGAATGAACCGATCCTGATCGGCTCGACCGATACGAAAACAATATTTGCCAAGACAGGCCTGAAAAAGAACCAGTTGTTCACATATTATGATCAGTTCCATACAAGAGGCGCGAACATCATTCAGGATCCTCGTGCGAAGGCATTTTATACGATCGGCGATCAGACCGTGCTTAACGATGAGCTTCAAGGCGATATGAGGATGCGCGGACTCTTGGAAGAACAAGAGGTCGAGGGGATAATCTCTCAAGACCTGATCCCGCTGATCGCTCATCGGATCGAGGCGCCGATCGTTGAAAAGCCTTCGATCGAACAGATCTTGCTCTTTGGGGAAGTCAACGGCCTGATCAGGGATCGAGAGGACAATCTTAAGGCATTTTCATTGAAGCTCACTGCCGCAGCAAGAAAGCATGTGCTCGACAAGCTCTATATCAGTAAACCGGAAGAAGAGGAAGTCCTCTATGCTGCTGCACGCACATTTTTCATTAAGCCGATGACCGAAGAGCTCTTCTCTCAATATGGCGGAACCCCTAAACCAATTGATGCGGACAAGTATATCGAAGCGCAGATCCAATTCTACAGCAGCAAGATCGATTTGATCGAGCCGCATATGCCCCCAGAAACGGTCAAAGCGTTAAGGATGGAGCTCGATGAGATCGCATCCATGTCTGTCCATTACATTCCTCCTAAAATCGACACCCGGTCTCAGGGACAGGACAACACAGTGGAGAAGATTGCCGATATTGAAAAAAAGGTGGACAACTTAAGCGAGCTTGATCTTGAAAGCCAAGAAGACCTTTCAAAGAACCAAACACTTCGAAAAGCTGAAGAAAGACCTTGGCAATTCGATTCCCTGGAAGCTCTTCTGCATCAATTATTTTCACCTATTGCAGAAAGCTTAGCTGTAGAGCCGATGTATCAAAGGATGTCGGATGTGATGAACTCTCATGGAGACTATGCCCTATTCTCCGACTCCTTTTCACCGGAGTTTTTAGTAAGCAATAATTTTATCGAAACCGTTTCAGGACAATCGAATCTCTTTGAAAAGCTCCAAAAGACCCCTTATGAGACCCTGCTTTTCATTGACCCTAAGTCTAGGAAGCCCTATTTGCTTGTGCTGAGCACAAAGGAGGCTCAAGGATTCTTAAGAGCGATCGAAGAGTATCGGGAAAATTGTCCGTTTACTTTGTTAAATGGCGATGGCAGCTTCAGGGCTGGAGCATCGGTGGATTTGGCAGATTCTCAAATCCAGCAACTGATCGTGCAGATGCTCTTTTTCTCTGGAAGACTTTCGCTGATCCAAGAACAGAAGTGGGAACAAGGCCTTGCAGCTTTTCTTAAGATAAATCGAGCGATGAAAAGAGATTTTTTTGAAGCAGCGGCCCTCAATTCTACGAAGTTGATGGAGTATGAGCACAGCATGTTGAAACGGATGCTCAATGCTCCTTCTGAAACAGTGCATAAGGTCGATCCTGTTTTCACAGAGCTCAAGTCTGCTTATTTTGCGATGAAGCATGGAAATGGGTTCAAATGCAAAGAAAGTGTGGAAAAACATTTTAGCGTGCTTGGAAAAGAGCGCCCGGAAGAACTTTGCATTGTGATCGATATTGCAAGAACCATAGCGCGTTCTGCGAAATCGGCTAGCCTTTCTAAATGGGGATCAGAAATTCTTTTGGAAAGCCTTCCCCTTTTAAAATCCTACGCGGAAACAGGCCAATATAAGCCGATGGAAAAGATGATCCAAGCGCTTAAAGAACCAGTTGGCGAGGAACTGAAAACGCAAATCGTCCAAGCCTTGACACAGATGCCTGAAGTGCCAATTGAACTTCTTAAAAAGGCGTATGCGAATAGCTGCTGTTTAATGATCGATGAAAAAACCCAAGTTGCTGGACTTGTTCAACAATTCAGCTCCACATTATTGCTGCTCAAACAATTCAGCGGACATCTTCAGTTTGAAGATCTTGTTACAGCCGGCGGCGTTCAGCTGATGGAATACTGCATCCCTAAGCGGCCAGCTTACAGCTATTCTCGTGAAAAGGCAGTTGATAAGAGTGCAATCGCTTTTGATGCGATCGTTGCACATCTTCGCAATCTAACAATGCATGATGGTAAAGATGCAGATCTTTTCATCCAGTACGCAAGGCCTTTTTTGACGAAGTATTTAGGTTCCATGCACGAGACCTATCTGAGGGGATTCCAGCGGGAAGAAAAACAATTACTCGAGGATGAAAAGAAAGTGCTGCGCATGTATCAAGAACTATCAGGAAAATATTGTGGTGTCCATCCGGAGCTTGACAAAATTTTTATCGAGCAGATGATCCATCCGATTGTCAAAGGTTCTTACAGGCAGAGTTACAGCTCACAAGAATATTCACTAACCGAGAGCAGCTGGGAGTGGCAGAAAAACGTTGAAGCATTGCTCAAGACAAAACATCCTTATGCTCTTGAACAAGCGGAAAATCTCCGCCTTAAGTTTGAGAAAGATGACCGTTATGAACTTTGGTTTTAAGGGCGACCATCAATACAGAGATATCGGCAGGCGAAACGCCGGAGATCCTTGATGCCTGTCCGAGATTGACAGGCTGGACTCGGCACAGCTTATCTTTGGCCTCGTTGCTCAAGCCCTTGACCTCGCGGAAATTGAATGTCGAAGGGATCGCTATCGTCTCGATCGATTCGAGCTTGGCAGCTTCATTGGCTTGCCTTTCAATATAGCCTGCGTATTTCAGATAAAGCTCGATCTGGGTGTTGACCTCAACGCCATGGTCCATGACAGCTTCTGGGAATTCGAGCTGCATTCGCGTATAAGAATAATCGGGACGGCAAAGGAGTTGGGCCAAGGAATACCCTTTTCCACCCACTTGCTTAAAGCTTTTCGAAAATCGAAGCATCTCGCCATGCAGGGTTTTTTCTTTGGCGGTAAGCTTCTGGTAGCGGGACTCATCGACAAGTCCTGCTTCATATCCGTACTTGCGCAGACGGAGGTCGGCATTGTCCTGACGCAGGAGGAGGCGATGTTCCGCCCGGCT
>JAFEGF010000328.1 GCA_018240225.1 Verrucomicrobiota bacterium | reverse complement strand
CACATCAGTTTCTTCTCCAATGGCAAAGTAGTTATTTGACCAAGGCAGCATCTCATTGCGCAAGGACTGATAGATGCCATGATAAGTTCTTAGTTCCGTTAGGAGGTGCTGAATGGGCTTGTACTCTTGCTGAAATGTTGCCAAGGCCTGATTTGCCAAACGATCTAGTTCCCCACCGTCAGTAAATCGATAGACAGCTCCTGCGGTAAAGATGCTTCCTTGGAGTCCTAATCTTCCGGCAACATGCTCCATCATCTGCCTTTCGAAATCGGCCATGTGGCTCCGATTAGGATTTTGGCGTACAAGGATCTCTTTAAAGAGATTTGTGCGGTACTTGCATAATGCATGGCCTGCCCGAAAGAGGATTTTAGTCTGTGCAGATGCTCCATTTTCTCCGGCGTCCCCCTCCGCTATGGTATCGATAACGAGCGTTTGGACTTGGGATAGCATTTGATCCGTGCAATTCCTATTGGCATCGATGAGTCCTGAAAAAACTCGATTGAACTGCTCTTTAAGGGCATCTTCTGCTGGGGATCCAGCGGTTATCCGTGTTTGTTGCTGATCGAAGTATTCTGCCATATGGCAAAGCAGCGAACGGATCGTCGTTTGTTGACCAGATGGGTTTATCGGATTTTCAAACTGTTCTACAGCAAACCTGAATGGACGTCGTTCCCAATCGTCATTAGGGATATCCGCCCAATCGAGGAAATCAAACAATTTCGAAGGGGCATACGTCGTCTGATATCTTTGCAAGACCTGGTCTAAGTTAAAATGGAGGATCTGGGAATGTGGCTTGAACTGGCTTGCCAATTCGCTCATGGTATCATGTCCTGGCCTGACCATGTTCTCGATGGCATCTAGTCGGGCTAGAGCTGTCCTCTTTCGAGCAAGCATTTGCTCTGTGGTAATCGGCGAGAGATCGAGCATAACAATAGGCGGTTCAGGAGGAGGAGCTGGTGATACTTCGGTGGCGCCGGTATTCACAGGTTCTACTTCCTGTTCTTCAACAGTCTCATTGGATAAAGTGCGGAGGTGAGAAGGGTAAATGAGATCGCTTTTGGCAGTTGATAGAATCTTGTATACGATGCTATTGACGATCGGGATCAGCAAAATGAGGCCTACAACAGCGCTGCTCACACGCTCTTCTAAGGAGAGTTCCCGTTCCCGCCTTGTTGCAGAATGATCCAAAGTTTGCTGCGCAATAGTATCGACTTTTGTTCCTAAAAATGAGTCGCGCAGGTTGTATAAACCTTGGTTGAAGGGTTCGATCAGTAGATCGTAGCATTGATTCGGAAGAGATTGAGCTGCGGTAACCATGATGTGTTTTAACCTTAACTGATTTATTTTTGTCTTAATTTTTAAGCAGAAACTGTGCGCAGCAGTCCTAGCGCATCCAACAAAAGCACCAAACCTGGGCAATTAAAATTGCCTCCATAGTTCAAGATGTTGTCGGGGTCTTCCGATAACCGAGCTTCCATGTCGGGAGCAGCTGTTCCATCAGGGAGATTGCCGCCTGGCTCATCGCCGAAGCCGTAATAATCCGTTGCCCATATCAGAATTGAGTTGCGCAGCGATTGGTACGCTCCGTGGTAGGTCCTGAGTTCTTTAACGAGGTGTTCAAAGGGCTTGTACTCTTCTCTAAAAGCAGTAAGCGCTCGGGTGACCTTTGCCTCTAGGTTGTTAGTGAAAGCATAGGCAGCGCCTGTTTCAAAGATCCTTCCTTGCAACCCTAATTCCCGCGCAACCCTTTGTGTGACTTCCCGTTCTAAGTCGGCCATATGATGGTTGTTAGGATTTTGGCGGACAAGAATTTCCCTCAGCAGGTTCTGGCGGTATTTGCAAAGGGCAAGGCCTGCTCGGCTGATGATCTTTGCTTGAACAGATTCGCCTGCGCTGCCAGCATCACCTTCAGCGATGATATCGAGGAG
>JAFEGF010000327.1 GCA_018240225.1 Verrucomicrobiota bacterium | reverse complement strand
TTGGATATGAGCTTGAACATCAATTCGGCCATTCGCATAGTGATTTAGGAAAAGCGTTTAGTGCAGCGGTTGGCCAAATGGCCAAAGGTTCTCTGGGGCTTGCCCTCAACCAGGCTGTTGAGACCGAGAAAAAGAAAAAACCTCCCTATAAAGGTGATGAGCTAGGTGACGATCCTACAAAATGTCCGGGAGAGGGCTTTGAGTGGAGGGGAAAAGGAAAGCCTGGAAGTAGGCACGGCAGTTGGTTCAATTCAGATACAGGAGAAAGCCTGCACCCAGATTTAGATCATCCGCCCCCAAAGAAGCCTCACTGGGACTATGAGAGTACAGATGGAGAAAAAGCTAGATTGAATATAGACGGCACTTGGGAGTGGAAACAATAATGAGAAAAATGGTTAAAATAAAATTAAAAGAAGAAAAAACGATCGATTATTTCTGCAAACAACTTAATGAAGGAAATCTCCTATCCGAAACAATTTTCAAAATGATGGACTTCGACGATGGCAACTTCTTTACATTACTACCAAAAGAATCTTCACAAGAGAATATATATTCATTTTCTTTCGGAGGAATTATACCTTCGACTAGTTATGGAGAGGAAAAATATTTTGTGAGTTGTATGAATGAAGAAGTTCTTCCAATGCAAGTAAAAACTGTAGATGAAGAACTTAGCAGCTTTATATTCGAATATTTGCATAAGGATGCAAAGAATTGTGCAATCTTTGAAGATGTCTTATCTAACCCAACTGATTCTTTTTTAAAAAAAACCTCTGTTAATCTTCTGCTGAACAAAAATGAGGTTTATTATTTACTTAATACAAGTAATTCTATTGCAGATATTTTCCATGCCATTCGGCTTTCGAGTCATTCATGGCATTTCGTTGCAATTTTAAGCAAACAATTAAGTGCCCCCCCTAAAGCCATTGATGAATATTTCAGATCTCTATGTGTGAATTGTCAATACATTATAGTGGGCGCTTATGATGGCGAAGCATACGTTTTTTGGGAAAGAAATGTTATTGGCTCGGAAGACGATGAGGGTACTTCTGTAAAATAACTTACTTTCCCACTTCGTCTTTGCACAAGCATTTAATGCAGCGGTTGGCCAAATGGCCAAAGGATCTCTCGGTCTTGTTCTCAACCAGGCTGTTGACACCGAGAAAAAGAAGAAGCAAAACACAAATCCATTTGATGGACCTGTTGACCAAGATGTGGTTGTTGTTGATGGAGCTGGTAATGCAATTAAAGTTCCTTCTGGAAATTGGTTGACAGGATCAAAAGATGGGAAATGGTTACAAGAAATGCAGCCTGGAGTAGGACCTAAAGGAATCCCTACTGGTCAGCGCAAAGACGGAGGAGGCCATCCGCCTCCTAAACACACAGATTCTAGGGCGAATGCGCCACACGCTCATGTGCCCGGCGTAAATAATCCCGATGGATCAGAATGGCTTCCGATTAAAAGTTAAAGCAAATGCACAATTATGGAAGATAAACTGAATAGATTTGATTACGGAGATGCAGTTAAAATTTCTTCGGATGCTCCAGAAAAATATCATCCATTAGAAATTGGCTTTATTTGTGGGATGATTGAGATGGATTCAGTGGAAGCTCAAGTAGCTTATGAATGCGTTGACAGTAATTGGTTATATACCGTGGAACTTTTAAGTGGAAAGTCTTTACTGATTCCTGAAAAATTTTTGAAAAAGGATGATTAAGCAGGTTCAATCCCAACATAATCACTGCTATGTCCTTAAAGTGGGATGGAAATGTTCCCTCAGCTCAAATTTTCTTAATTGATCCAGCTGAAACTAAATGCACCCCCGATGGCCAGTTCATCATTGCGATCCCTTTGCTAGCTCTAACCTGGAAAGTGGTCGCAGCAGCAGCAGTTGCTGCCTTTGTTGGATATGAGCTTGAACATCAATTCGG
>JAFEGF010000326.1 GCA_018240225.1 Verrucomicrobiota bacterium | reverse complement strand
TTTTTATTAGTCCTAGATGCTTTCCTTTTCTTGCTTACAGCCATGAAACCCTCCTGTTCACACATACTGAAACAATATAACAAATGAACATATTATTCCACCATTCGAGATATTCTCTATGTTTTTTGAGAAGAACCTCATTTCTAGTGAGACATCCATGAATGCCAGCTCATCGCTGAGATTAGAGCTAGAGAGTTGCAACCTTCAAAGGAATTGAAAACGAACCGGTTTAAATAATTAAAGAATATCCGGAATACAAAAAACCCAGTCCGAAAGGACTGGGTTGCATCGATCAGTATTTTAGGCTGGCAAAGCAGCTGCTACCATCTTAAAGAGGTTCGCCTAGCTCATCTCCGATTTTTTCTAATTCTAAAAGAGCTTCGGCTAAAGTCATGCGGGTTGAAGGATCGACTTGGAGCATTCCTTTGATCACTTGACCTATTTTATCATCTTCTTTTGGGTTAAACCAGCCATCTTTTAACTTTGTAATAATATTGAGTTTTGGCACAAAAGGAGCATCTTCCCATGGCAATTTTTTACCATAATGAATGTGATATAAGATAATTCCAAGCGCCCAAACATCCATTCGAGCATTGGTAACCTCTGCCAATCGAGAGCTTGCAGCTGCTAAGTCTTTTCTGTTCGCCTGCTCGCCCTGTTCTTTCAACTTCTCAAAATCATTAACTAATCCTACATACTCTGGAGGCCAGTAATCAGGAGTAGAAGCAGAATTTCCACGCGCGTCTTGATCATTAGCTTTGCAACATCGGTCAAAATCAATAAGGATAGGTTCATATAGTTCCTCATCTTCAATTGCCACTTTTTGAACCAAGATGTTCGCATCTTTTAAATCTCGATGCAAATATCCCCTATTGTGGACAGCTTCTGCCCCTTCGAGGATTTTAAACATGAGGTGGTGTTCTTGCTTAGGCGATAATCGTCCGTCTTCAGCATGATGTTGATCTCGACTTAAAAAATGCAAAAGACTTTTCTCTGCATAATAATCGGAGAAAAAGGCTACACGCCCATTTTGAACAAAGCCGTTGCAAACTTGTAGAATGCCGCTTACCCCATCAAAATACTTGAATGCTGCATATTCGTTCTTCACTAATGAAAAATTTCGCGGGTAGGATGGATCTTCTTCCTCATTGGAACGCATAAAAGCTACTGTCTTTTTATTAACGAGATCGTATGCGCGATAGACTTCTTTTGTAGCTCCATTTGCAATTTTATTTGCTTTTGTTATGGACACGAGATAACAATTTCCATCCGGCATGGCATAAATGGAAGTATCTTCTTGTCCTGGGACTTTAAGGAATTGAGCTTTATTTTCAGATTTTGCTATCTCTAACATCTGATCTTGATGCAGTTCGCAAAATAAACTCACCTCTAAGAAGGATGGATGAAAAAACTCATTTCGTGAGGAAGCTATTGGATTCTGTTCCTCTACAGGTTCGAAATTGACATATTCAAAATCAAGGGTATCCTTAACTGTATTTAAGAACAAATTCGCATGCTGCAATGAGGTCGTGTACCCAGCGCATCCTAAAAAGGTTTCTGCCACCCATTGAAAAAATGAGGAGATTTGTCCAGTTACAGTATTTGCATAATAGTGTTCCTTCGCATTGATCGCTTCTGTAAGCGTTGTTTCAAACCAATCTTTAACTTTGTTTTCTAGCACTGGGTCATTATCAACCATATCATTTTCAGTAAGCTTCTTCTGATATAGCGCTTTCAACCGGCTGGTCAGGTCATCTAAGGACTCCCCGTCCTCAAATCTGTCGCACCAATACTGCATGTTAGACGTTGCGGCATGGATGTTTGTTGTTGCCATATGATTCCCCAATTTCTTTATTAATAAATTATATTTATATGGTCATTATATCATTTTTAATAATAAATTAAACAATTATTAACAAAACATTAACAATT
>JAFEGF010000325.1 GCA_018240225.1 Verrucomicrobiota bacterium | reverse complement strand
TTCCGCCCGTCCAGTCCCTTGGTCGAACCGCACCGAAGACTCGCCAAGGATTGAGATTTCCGTTTCCGACGTTAATGCTCTAGAAAGGGGAGACTTGGTTTGGTGCAAAGGCGTCGTAGGCGGTGTCGAGATCGATGCCTTCGTAATGAGCCGTTTGGCCCATCAACTTAAGTTTACCGCAGATGAGTGCAAAACTGGCATAGTCAATATCTTTGACCATTTTTCAGAACTTCTCCCCAATGCAGGGATATTCCCTCCATTTGCAACTTGCCAAAACGGGATCAACACAAAACGTCAGGAATTTGGGGACATGGGTTATAATCTTGCTACCTTTCTGCCTAAGGAAACATTGTTAATAGGGATTTATAATCGGACAGAAGGACTGGTCAAAGATAGCTTAAGAGCGATGAAAGAATTGTTCGGCAAGGAAACTCCAATTGTCGATAGGACTAGGCAGATGATGACTGCTTGTTTAGATGTATTATCTAATACTAGCCCGGAAGGCTTGTGGCTCCATGTGATGCATAGCGAAGCAGGTGTAATTGGGAAAAACGCTATTGAGGGAATGACTAGCGAGCAGCGGAAAAAACTACGAAACCATATGATTGGTCTTGGTATAGCCCCAGCAGCCCCTTTATCGAAATGCCATACTTTAGACGCTATTAGCTATTACTCAGAGAAAGATCAAGTCACATTACAGTATGGAGAACTCTATCTGAATGATCCGAATTATGATATACAAGTTGTTAAATGCCGGACGCCATCAAGCGACTTGGATTTTTTTGCAGGGGATCATGGGTATTTCAAGCCAACTAATCAAGGGAGCATAAAAAATGGTTTTGATAGGTTTAGGGACAAATTTGATTCGTATAATGTCCGTTAGTTTGGTTTTTTTTGTTTTAAAATTTAATATTGGAGTTTCAATGGATAAAACTCCTGATTATGTTGCCTATGCAAATCAAATTATTAAAATGTTTGCTGAAGAGATGGAAAGAGAACACGAGATTTTCTGTGTTGGAGATAGTGGATCCATGCCGGAGTTTATCAATGATATAGGGATTGAATTTCAATTATTTCGTCGAGCAACAATTGAGGAGGCTAGAGCTTTAGAAGTGTTTGCTGTTGAAAGGCTTACTGAAATGATCAATTCCCATGAAAAAATTAGGCCTTATCTATGTGAATTTCCATTTCCGCCTTCTCGAGTAGAAGTGTGCCTTTCATTTTGCTTACCTTCTGGAATTTCATTTGCTGATGGAACTATTGCGCGTGTAACTCAAATTCGAGGCAATGTTCGTTATTTAAGCACAACTCCCGAATCTTTTCACTATACTACTTTGCTTAAAGAGCCTTATCTTGAAGCGAAAAAAATAGTTGAAGCCTCTCCAAATACCAATCCTTTTATCCACCAGGAAAAGCCTCATGAACCCTTGATCGATGCAGTTTTAGCTACATACTTGCGAGAAATGTTTAAAGATTATCGTTTTGAGCTCGATGGAATCGGTGGAAAGCTGGTTGATGGTGTAGAGGAAGTTGTTGTTAGATTAATTTGCTTTCAACCAACGAATTTGGAAAAGGCTAGAGAATTACAAATCATCGCTACTGAGCGGTTGCTATATCTCATCAATAGCAATGAAAAATTACGACCCTACATCAAAGATTACCCATTAACGTTAAACAACCTAAAAGTATCCGTTTTATTCAGAAAAAAGAACTATTTCCCTTATTTTAATGGAAGCCTGGAGCGAGCATCGCAAGAGGGGGATCAGATCTACTACTATCAGAAAATTCCTGTAGATGAAAATGCAAAAAGTCCAGTCCAGCCTAGAGAAACACCTCTCTATGCCAAGGAGTCTTACCAAGAAGCTCTAAACAAAGTGGAGGGTTCTCGAGCGTTCAAAAAAATGAAGGCGAAGTGCAGCTCTCTCTGAGAAGAAC
>JAFEGF010000324.1 GCA_018240225.1 Verrucomicrobiota bacterium | reverse complement strand
GTTTCATAGACAAAAATTTTCTTTTAAGCTTATTTTATTTTCAATCTTAAAAAATAAAGCAGCGCTTCCTCCCAGCCCCGAAGGACTGAGTTTCCGCGCTGTGAATCTAGAATGAACATATTATTCCACCATTCGAGATATTCTATATGTTTTTTGAGAAGAACCTCATATCTACCGAGACATCAGCGAATGCTTACTCAATGCAGATATTAGAGCTAGCTGATTGCAACCTTCAAAACAATAGAAAAAGGACCAGTTTAAATAATCATAGAATATCAGGAATACAAAAAACCCAGTCCAAAAGGACTGGGTTGCATCGATTAGTATTTAGGCTGGCAAAGCAGCGAACTTTCTCTTAAAGAAAATTGGCTTGCTAAGTCTTGATTTTCTTTAACGCTGAAAGAGCTTCATTTAAAGTTATGCGATCTGAAGGATTAACTCGGAGCATTTGCTTGATCACTTGCCCTATTTTATCATCGTCACTTGGATCAAACCAGCCATCTTTTAAGGTTGAAATTGTTGAAACTTTCATCCCTAAAGGCATATCTCCTTCCCATTTAAAGGTCTTGCGATAATGGATGTGATATAGGACAACACCGAGCGCCCAAACATCCATTGGGGCATTTGTAACACCCAGTAAATCGCTACAGAGAGATACTTCACGGGTTAAAACTTTCGGATTGTCAGCTATCACCTTAGCATATTCTGGAGCCCAATAGTCAGAAGAAGAAGCGGCATTTTGACGTGAATGGTTATCATCTGTTTTGCAACAACACTCAAAATCGATAATAGCAGGATCATATAGAACATCATTCTCATTATCAGGATCTTGCAGCTTCCGAACAAGAATATTTGGATCTTTAAAATCTCGATGCAAATACCCTTTATTGTGAATAGATCCCGCTCCTTCAAGGATTTTAACGAGGAAGTGCTGTTCTTGTTTAGGTGATAATTCTCTGGATTCCCCTCTATTCAAGTGTAAAAAATGATAAAGACTGTTTTCTTCATAAAAATCAGAGAAAAAGCATGCTCGTCCATTCTGAATAAATCCGTTGCGAACTTGAAGAATACCACTGGACCCATTAAACTGCTTTAATGTTTCGTATTCATTGTTTACCAGTGTCAAATTCAGTGGAAAGGATGGATCGTCATCTTTCTGTGAACGGATAAAAGCCACAGGCTTGTCATTTACGAGATCATATGCGCGATAAACTTCTTTTGTGCCCCCACGATCAGGTTTGTTATTTTTATCTGCTGTGCAAACGAGATAAGAATTGCCATCTGGCATGAGATAAAAGGAGGTATTTTCTTCACCTGGAACTTTAAGGCAAAAGGCTTTATTTTCAGATTGCGCTGTCTCTTTCAACTGAGACTGATAAAGCTCGCAAAACAGTTTGACCTCTAAGGATGGTGTGTATGAAACCTTTTTTTGTGAAGAAGCATCGGGCTCTAGGTCAAAAGATTCGTCTTCTTGAACAACTATTCCTGCATAATAGTTAAGATTTGATAAGAAAAGATTAGCTCGTTGCAGCGAAGTCGTATACCCGAAACATCCAAAAAAAGTTGACGCAGCGCTCTGAAAAAAAGAAGAAATCCAACCGATTCCAGTATTTTCATAATAATATTCTTTTGCCTTGATCACTTCATCCGTAGTCCTTTTAAACCACTCCATAGTTCGAGAATCTATATAGGACTCATCGCTTTGCAATTCCTTGAAGCAATGAGCTTCGAATAGCTTTTCTAAGCACCCACTTAATTCATCTAAGGACTCCCCGTCCTCAAATCTGTCGCACCAATACTGCATGGTTGACGTTGTGGCATGGATATTTGTTGTTGCCATACGACTCCCCAATTTCTTTATTAATAAATTACATTTATACGGCCATTATATCATTTTTAATAATAAATTAAACAATTATTAACAAAACATTAACAATT
>JAFEGF010000323.1 GCA_018240225.1 Verrucomicrobiota bacterium | reverse complement strand
GTTCTTCTCAGAGAGAGCTGCACTTCGCCTTCATTTTTTTGAACGCTCGAGAACCTTCCACTTTACTCAATGCTTCCTGGTATGACTCTTTGCCAAACATTGGTTGTTTAGCTCGAATAATCTGAGTTTTCTCAATTGGCTCTCTTTTTTGCCCTATAAAATAGATAATTTCATTCCCAGGACGAGATGCACTTTCCAAACTCCCGTCAAAATAAGGGCAATAATTTTTCTTGCGAAATAAAACAACGACTTTAAGCTTATCAATGGTTAGAGGGAAATCGTTAACGTACGGCCTAAGTTGTTTATTATTATTAATAAGGTATAGCATCCTTTCAGTGGCGATAACTTGTAATTCCCTAGCCTTTTCAATGTGAGTTGGATGAAAATAGATTAATCTTATCCCTACCTCTTCCACTCCATTGACCAATTTTCCACCAATTCTTTCAATTTCAAGCTCATAATCATCCCACATTTCTCTCTGATACGCAGCAAAAATGGCATCAATCAAAGGCTCATGGGACTTTGATTGATGAACAAATGGATTAATATTAGAGGAGGATTCAACGGTCCTTTTTGCTTCAAGATAAGGCTCTTCTAATATCTGAGCGTAGCTTTCTGTAAAGGGATCTTGTGATTCATAAAACAATTTTCCTTGAGAATGATCAACACTCGAAACGGATCCATCTGCAAATGGAGCCTCACAAGATGAATAAAATGAAATAGAAACTCCAATCCGATTTGTCGGAAAAGGAAACTCATATAAGTTGGATCTAATTTTTTCATCGGAATTGATCATTTCTCTAAGTCGCTCTATAGATAATATCTCTAAAGTTCGAGCTTCTTCAATAGTAGCTCGCCGGTACAAATGAAACATAACCCGAATCGTTTCTACTTGGCGAGACATTCTCCCCCCTTCTCCTACACAAATAAGTCCATATTTGTGTTCCATTTCTGTAGAAAATTTTTTTATGATTTCATCCATATAAACAATATATTCAATCTCTTGCGATATAGAAAAACAATTCGTGCAATTTAAAAATAAAATAAAAAATAAAAAGCTACCGCGCTTGATAGAAACCATAATCCCGCCTAATATAATTGATAGCATCATGTTTTTTGCTCTGATAGGTCTTTTTCATAAATGCATGGTCTCCAGTAATAAATCCTAACTCATCCGATGACGTCTGACACTTAACAATTTGTATATCATAATTTGGATCACTCACATAGTGCTCATTAAACCATTTAGTCACTTTATCTTCTTCTGAGTAAAAATTAATGGCTTCTAAAGCCTGTTGTTTTGATATTGGAGCTGCTGGTCCAAAGGTAACACAAACCATCTGCTTTTGTAAGGTTTGCTGCTGTTTTTCAGTCATTCCTTCAATACCATTTTTTAGAATTACTCCTGCTTCGCTATGTAAAAAAACTGCCCACAGCATATCTGGATTAACATTAGCTAAAACATCAGAAAGGGCGCATACAACCTGCCTCGTTCTAGCAACTGCTGCTGTTTCAATCCCGATTAATTCTCTGACAGCTCTGAAAACATCTTTAAAAAAACCTTCTGTCGGGTTGTATAATCCTAAACCAAAGGTTCCCTCCCGCATCTCTTTTGCAATAGAACTTGTCATTGTGCCTATCTCATCAAAAAGCGTATTGATCCCATTTATAAAGGCCCATAACCCGATTTCGGAACCTTCTTTAGGAAAGATTTCATGCAAATGATCAAAAATATTGACTTTGTTTGCACCTATTTCTTCTGTAGTGAACATGAGCTTATGCCAATGATCAAAGCTAACAACGCAATCGACTTCAACTCCTCCTATGTTGCCTCGGCATCGAATGCCATCGCCAAATTTCGCTAGTTGGACATCTGAAATGGCAACCTCAATCCTTGGCGAGTCTTCGGTGCGGTTCGACCAAGGGACTGGACGGGCGGAA
>JAFEGF010000322.1 GCA_018240225.1 Verrucomicrobiota bacterium | reverse complement strand
CCCCGTTTTTTATTTGATTTTTTTAAAGTTTTGCATGTTATAATTAGCCATTTCTATCATTAGAAATGGGATTAAAATCCCAAATTTTGATAGCCCCATCTTCTGAACCCGAGATGAGTATCCCATCTTTTAGAGTTAGGCTATAGACAGGGTCGTTATGGCAATTTAAGGTTTGGAGCTTTGTACCGGTTGCAATGTCCCAGATTTTGATAGCCCCATCTTCTGAACCCGAGATGAGCATCCCATCTTTTACCGCTAGGCATTTGACAGGGTCTTGATCGTCGGTTAAGGTGTCGAGTTCTGTACCGGTTGCAATGTCCCAGATTTTGATCGTGCTATCCGTAGAACCAGAAAAGAGCATCCCATCATTTACCGCTAGGCAACTGACAGAGCCTTGATGGCCGGTTAAGGTGTGGAGCTCTGTACCGGTTGCAATGTCCCAAATTTTGATCGTGTGGTCAGTGGACCCGGAAAAGAGCACTCCATTATTTTCTGTTAGGCAACAGACAGCGTATTCATGGCCATTTAAGGTTTGGAGCTCTTTGCGGTTTGCAATGTCCCAGATTTTGATCTCCCCATCAACGGAACCGGAAATAAGCATCCCATCTTTTACCGTTAGGCTCATGATAGCCTCTTGATGGTTATCTAAGCTTTCGAGCTCTGTACCGGTTTTAATGTCCCAGATTTTGATCGCCCCATTAGTGGCCCCGGAAATAAGCTTCCCATCTGTTACCGTTAGTCTATAGACAAGGCCCTCTAAGGTGTGGAGCTCTGTACCGGTTGCAATGTCCCAAATTTTGATCTTTTGGTCATTATAGGACCCCGAAATAAGCATCCCATCTTTTACTGTTAGGCAGTCGACAGTGGATTCATGACCTCTCAAGATATGCAGCTGTTGATAAGTTCCTGCCCTCATATTGCTGTCTATAGCTGTTAAGTTTCGATAAAGGGGCAGCGGCAACGGTTGCGGTAGATTCAGCGGTAGGTTGATTGGAAAAGAGGAGGGAAAATGGGAAGCTAAAAGGCTTGACCATGCCGGAAAAGAATTTTTAAAGATCGTCACAAAAAAATGCTTGCTGGCTAATGACAGGGCATGCAGGTCGCTTAGCTTGTTGATGTGCTTGCTAAATTCACAAATGACCTCTTCAGGAAAATGTTTAACCATTTGTGAGGTGCTTACCAGAGTCGTGATATCTTTATTCTGGCCGCTTATTTGTGGTGCTGATGACATAATAACCCATTTTTTGTTTTTATAGTTTAAAGATTAAATAAAAATAGTATCAAAATCTTTATTAATACTCAATAAAAAAATTAAATCTTCATTTTGTTTGTAATTAAGCATTTGTGAGTTAATGTGGTTTGTTTAACTAGCGGCTGATAATATTGTATTTGTTGTCTTCAATTGCTTATTATGTGGTGATCTTGTAGAGGTGAAAATAAATTCGTTTTTACGTAACCATCTGATTTAGAATGTGTAAAGCGTGAAAACGGTTGCTCGAACCTCTTTACACGACAAAAATTTCATATAGCCCCCTTGCTAGTGAGGCCCAAGTAAGAGAAGACGGTCAATTCCTGCTCAAGGCTTTGATCTTCCCTGAATATAACATGACGGATCAGATCTAGCCCTATCCGGAATATACTGCTGACACTTCAATCGTATAAGCGATTTTGACTTTTGCGCCCTTATTTTAAAGTCCCACAAGCAGGACGTATGCGCAGCTGCATACGTGTATATATTGATCAGACATCCTCTATTGCTAGCTCTAAGGCCTGTAGGAACCTTGCTTTGTCGTCCAGTAAATGGCTTTCATCCCAGTTATCTTCTCCTAAAGGCTGTCCTGCCTGGTTCTAGACATGGAAATGGACAAGCTTTTTCTGATCCTCTGAAAGTTCCTTGTATGCACTAACAGCTGATTCGATAACGAATGCATCGATTAGGCGGAGGATGTTATCAGCTGCATGGATTTCT
>JAFEGF010000321.1 GCA_018240225.1 Verrucomicrobiota bacterium | reverse complement strand
GTGTTACGGAAACAAGTGGAACAGTAGCAGTAGCCCCTAACGCCGTAGGAGAAGTGTAAGCGAAAAAACCATACGCGAAGTTGTCTAAACTGATGCCAGTTGGCCCTGTTGCTCCAGTTGCTCCCGTAGAACCTGTAGCTCCCGTAAAGCCTGTGCTGCCAGTTGGGCCTGTCACCCCAGTTCGGCCTGTTGCTCCGGTCGCACCGGTTGCCCCAGTGAATCCTGTTACTCCTGTAAAGCCAGTGGCTCCGGTAAAACCTGTTGCTCCTGTAAGCCCAGTTGCGCCTGTGAAGCCTGAGGCTCCAGTAAATCCTGTTACGCCTGTGAAGCCTGTTGCTCCTGTAAAACCTGTCGCTCCTGTAAACCCAGTTGCTCCTATGAAGCCTGTTGCTCCCGTTTCACCCGTTGCGCCAGTAAAACCGGTAGAACCTGTAAATCCTGTTGCTCCCGTCTCACCCGTTGCTCCGGTAAAACCTGTTGCTCCCGTTTCGCCGGTGGCTCCAGTAAAACCTGTTGCTCCAGTCTCGCCTGTTGCGCCTGTAAAGCCGGTGGTTCCGGTAAAACCTGTTGCTCCAGTTTCTCCTGTTGCGCCTGTAAAGCCGGTGGCTCCTGTAAAACCAGTTGATCCGGTGAAGCCCGTTAATCCGGTGAAGCCAGTTGCACCTGTAAAGCCGGTTGCTCCAGTTTCACCCGTTGATCCTGTAAAACCGGTAGAGCCTGTGAAGCCTGTAGCTCCAGTAAAGCCGGTCGATCCTGTAAAGCCAGTTGCTCCAGTTTCTCCTGTTGCTCCTGTAAAACCAGTGGCTCCAGTGAAACCTGTTGAACCGGTCGTGCCGGTGGCTCCTGTAAAACCGGTAGCACCTGTAAAGCCGGTGGCTCCTGTTGTTCCTACAGCACCCGTAGCTCCAGGAACTCCTGGAGGACCGGGGGGACCATGCTTTGGAGCCTTGCCGCAGCCCACTTCTATAATCTCCGTTAGCAATTGATCGGAATCAGCAGCAAAAAGCTTGCAAAGCGTAAATGGAACTAGAGAAAGAAGAATGGCATATTTTTTATTTATAAGGCGGACTAACATTCAAGCATCCTCATTTCTGCTATTCAATTTGAATAATCGTCAAGTAAGCCCCGGGACCTCCCGAAGTCACCGCAGGGGCCAATGTCCTCTGAGAGTTGGAGCTATTCCTCATTTCAATTTGATCTCCAGCTGATAAGAAAAGAATTCCCGTCATACTATGCAATCCTCCTGGATTGGCAGCATCAGTAGTAGAAACCCGGAAAGCATCGCCAAGGCTAGCTAAAGGATTACCTGCAAAAAGAGTAAACTGAGTGCTTACATTGTTATCTGCAAAAATCATCCCAAAGGTGATCTGGTAATAACCCGTGTTAGGAACGGTCAGCGTTCCTCCTCCATTGGTAATGCCCGAATTAGCGATAGTTGCAAGCGGTGCTGTACCGGTGGGACCAACAGCTGTACTGCCTGTCACATTAAAATACCCATAAGCAGGTATCCCAAGAGCAGTTGGACCGGTAGCTCCTGTTGTACCAGTAGCTCCAGTCGCTCCTGTTGCGCCTGTTCTTCCTGTTGCACCAGTCCTTCCTGTTGCTCCATTAAACCCTGTAGCACCTGTTTGGCCCATAAAACCGGTTGCTCCAGTAAAACCGGTAAGGCCGGTTGCGCCTGTTATTCCTGTCAAGCCGGTAGATCCTGTCACACCAGTTGCACCAGTAAAGCCCGTGGTTCCCGTTTCACCCGTTGCACCAGTAAAGCCCGTGGCTCCAGTTTCACCTGTAGATCCTGTAAAACCGGTTGCTCCCGTGAAGCCGGATACTCCGGTAAAGCCTGTTGCTCCGGTAAAGCCTGTTGCGCCTGTAAACCCAGTTGCTCCAGTAAAGCCTGTTGCGCCTGTAAACCCAGTAACGCCTGTTTCACCGGTTGCTCCGGTAAAACCGGTTGCTCCGGTAAAGCCGGTTGCTCCGGTAAAGCCGGTTGCTCCGGTAAAGC
>JAFEGF010000320.1 GCA_018240225.1 Verrucomicrobiota bacterium | reverse complement strand
CCGAGGTGGTCTTTGATCTTATCGAAAATAAAGACCATCATTGTGGCCAAAGAGCTGGCTGCCCTTTGCGAAATAGCTTGTCCGGCAGTCCCCATGATCTGAGAAAGGACCGAGCTGCTCCGCTCCAATAGCGTGTTATACGAGATCGATCCGTCAGCTGCCTGATCAGGTGTCTCAGTTGATGTAGCAACGCCTCCTGTTGAAACATTTCTCTCTGTCGTCGTGCTCACTACCGGCTCAGTATTTGTAGAAGGCGGCGTTGGCAATGGATTTGTGGAAAAGGTATTGGAGACCATTCTTTGAGGAAGATGTTCGAGCCTGATCAGCAATTGCTCGATCCTGTCGGCCAGGTGATCTCCAGCGCGGATCAGCTCTTGGACCAGGCCTGTTTGGCCTCGGTGTGCATTGTCGACGCATTGGAACACAGGCTGCATCTCCCTTAGGACATCGGCATGGACTAGAGGCGGGGGAGAGCTATCTCTTTCCAGCTCCTGCAAATGCTCGCGGAACGCTTGCAGAATCTGCCACTGATTTGGAGAGATCAAAGCCCTTGTTCGAAAGATTTCCTCTTTGTTCCGATCCAAGTTTTCCAGTAAGCGGACCGCATTTTGCATCAAAGGGGAGAGCATTTCCCGTTCTGCGCCTTGTTCCAGGGCCTGCTTCAGAAGAAGAAGGACGATCCGAGATTGTTTGATCGTCTCGTGCGGAGTCGATGTCATTTCTGAGCGGAGCATCTGTACCGCAAGGCTAAGAACGCTGTTGTCCCCGGTTACAAGCCTGCCTTGCAGATCATCGTAAAGCCCTCCTTCTTCATTCAGTTTTTGCCTTAAAGAGCTGATCCCTTTTTGGACAAGGCCGCTCTCTTCATCAAAAAAGGCCGCGCTTAAAAACTCAAGGGCGCTGACGAGCGATCCGTTGTTGTGCATGATCGTAAAGGTGATGATCGAAAGGGCATCATTGAGGTGTTCTCGTACAGTTTCTTGAATTTCAAGGGGGGCATATTGGTCGGATGCTCCATCAACGACAACTGGATGATGCGTCGTCGGGTACATCGCTTGCAACGTTAGAAGCAGCGTTCTGATCCTTTCCTGCCCTTCGGGTGAGATCTCTTGATACACTGCTTCATGCTGTTCTGGATTGATCAGCGCTAGTTGTTCTCGTACCTGGGCAAGGTGCGCAGAATGGGGAAGCGCAAGAAACCGGGTAATGGCATCGCGGGCTGCGGCAAAGGCGGGAGGAGCTTGCCTCAAGAGGGCTTGGTTGACGGTTCCTTGTATCCGTGAGACAATTTGACTTTCATTGTTCCCGAATATTTCCGCAATGCGCGTGGAAGCGCCATCAATTGCCGCAGTGCTACCCCAGCTGACAGGCGCGACTATGGTGCTGGTGCCCCAACGCCACATTCGTTGTATGACATTAGGGTTGGACGATGGTGTTGTGTTTGATGGCGGCGGCTGGCGGATGAATCGTGAAGTTGGATCTGGGACTTGTTCAGTTCGAGTGGCCATATGTCGCAATGTTTAATAATGAGAATGGAATTTTTACTGTGTAGTTTGATTGCCGTCAATCGAAGTTTGCAAAAATGGTATAATAAAAAATGTTTTTTCTTAAATACTTTTTATTACAGCTATAAGCCTATCCGCAATCTAGAAAGAAAAGGTGAGAGACGATTTTGAGATGATTTTTGTGTTTTTCGATGAGGGAATATTCATCATATTTCCAAGGAGAAAACCACGAAAAGCACTCAAAAGATTCACCAAGTTTTTTTCTCTCTAGATGGCGGATAGGCTCATAAGAGACTGTCCACAAACCTTAGCTTTTGTTTTTTGGATTCTTTTTGTGGTCTTTCATATCGAACTTCTCTCCCATGTGTTAACCAGACCAGTTCACGACCAATGTCGTTTCACCTGCTTTGCTATTTAAAGATCCACAGGACCTTTAAAGAGTCTTTGCAGCCTCGTCGTCCGAACGACTAAGGTCTTATGAAATCTCATCAAAAAGAATCTCAAAAAACTAA
>JAFEGF010000319.1 GCA_018240225.1 Verrucomicrobiota bacterium | reverse complement strand
CTAAAATCAACTTATCAAATGGTTTTTTAAGCAGAGAGACAATTTTTAGAAGAAGCTGAATATTGCGAGGAGGATAGAAAGACTCGGGAAAAAAATTGAGACTTGGATTTACTCTAATTCCACCGCTGGTTCGTGGTTTAAGGCGTATATCTTTAATTTCCATATTGAAAACTACGAAACTCAGTTTCCATCTTGACTTGTCATATTTTTAAACAATTGAAGAAGGAAATACTTGAAAATGCACAGGCTGAATCAGTATCCTTATGCGCTTATATCATCCGATAATCCTTATGAGGAATTACATTGGACTCTGTGCAATTTCAAAATCTTGTGAGACAGCTAGCCACTACAAAAGAATCTGAATGGTTAGAACTAAAGCACAATAATACCGATCCTTATGAGATCGGCGAAAATATTTCAGCTCTTTCCAATGCGGCAGCTCTACTTGAAAAGCGAAGTGCTTATATTCTCTGGGGTATTAACGACTCAACCCATGAGCTTCTTGGCACTGAATTTCGTCCTAGAGAAACAAAGATAAAAGGCCAAGAGCTTGAGAGCTGGCTTATTCTTCACCTCGATCCGCAAATTGATCTTCGCATCCACGAAGGCGAAGTGGATGGCAAATATATTGTCTTATTCGAATTCGCACCTGCAGCACACCGTCCAATTCGCTTCCGAGAAATAGCATATGTTAGAGTGGGGAGTTATACAAAGAAACTGCATGACTGTCCAGAGAAGGAAAGAGCTCTTTGGCGTATGTTCGAACAAAGTTCTTTTGAAAATGGATTGGCCATGAACAGCATCTCAGGAGAAGGTATACTCTCCTTCATAGATTGCCCTGCTTATTTTCAACTTATGAAACTATCCTACCCAGAGACACGCTCCATAGTTCTTGAAAGATTAGTTTCAGAGAAACTAATTAAAAAATCGGGGGATGATAGCTACGACATCACAAACGTCGGAGCTATTCTTTTTGCGAAAAATTTAGAAGATTTTGACCGACTTGCGAGAAAAACTCTTCGAATCATTTTTTATCGCGGAGATGGTCGTATAGATACAATCAAAGAATACGAGATGAAAAAAGGGTATGCTCTTGGATTCGAAGAGAGTGTTTCGTACATCAATGATCAACTTCCCCAAAATGAGCATATTGGGATGGCATTTCGTCAAGCTGTTCGCATGTATCCAGAGATTGCAATTAGAGAGTTGGTTGCAAATGCTTTAATTCACCAAGATTTTACTTTCATTGGAGCAGGCCCTATGGTGGAGATTTTTGCTAATCGGATTGAAATATCGAATCCTGGCTTGCCGCTTATAGATACTCTTCGCTTTATTGATGAAACACCTCGTTCACGCAATGAAATCTTAGCCCGGATAATGCGCAGGCTAGGACTATGCGAAGAACGAGGAACTGGGATTGATAAAACAATCTCTCAGATTGAATTGTTCCAACTTCCAGCCCCAGACTTTCGTGAAACTACTCAAAGCACCCTTGCTGTTTTGTATGGACCAAGGGAACTTAAAGCAATGGATTCAAAAGAACGAGCTCGAGCTGCTTATCAACATGCCTGCCTTCAATACATGATCGGAAAAAAAATGACTAATGAATCCCTACGCAATCGTTTAGGCATTCAGCAAAAAAGCTATTCTCTAGCCTATCGTATCATTCGTGATGCTATGACAGCTAATTTAGTTAAGCCTCAAGGAGATGAAGTGGGTGCTGGTAAAGGCGCTTCCTATCTCCCTTTTTGGGCGTAGCCCAATTATGCATCGACCGGCTTTTTACTCGCCGGATTTATCCCTATTATGCTGATTATCAACCACTTTGAATTGTGCATGGATTGTGCACAGGCATAAAATGCCCAAGAGAAAAGACACGCATTAAACTATTTAGAATAAGACTGTTAAGTATATATCATTATGAGCATGAATGCAAAAGAACTGCTAGATGGATGTAAAAGGAGCTGCAAACTGCACCTTTTCAATTGAGAACATTATGTTCAATCTGCGATAACCTGCCATCGTAT
>JAFEGF010000031.1 GCA_018240225.1 Verrucomicrobiota bacterium | reverse complement strand
AGGATGTGGAAGGCGTCATAGGTGGAAGATTCTTGGGAGAGGAGTTCGTTAGAAGGGGAATAGATCTGTTTGGAGGTGATGTTTTTGAAGATGTCGTAGGTGTAGTGGGTTGCCGTCCCTTCTTGGTCGGTGCTTTTGCAGAGTGTACCGTTGGGGTTGTATAGGTGGGTTTCTTGGGAACCGTTGGAATGGATGATGAGGGTAGGCTTGTTGCGGAGGGTGTATTGCTTTTCTGTTGTGTGGCCGTTGGGATCTGTTGAAGAGATTTCTTGGTGCAGGCTGTTGTAGGTTTTGGTTTGCTGCGGTGTGCGGAGGGTGCCGGTCTCGTCGGGAGAAGGTGGCAGCTGCGTGGTGAGGTTGTTGCCGAACGCGTCATAGGTAAAGTAGGTGGTATTGCCGGATGGATCAGTGGTGGAGGTGCGGTTGTGTTTTCCATCGTAGGTGTGGCGGGTGGTGCGCGGCTGGCCATGGGGAGGCTCTTCGATGGTTTGAACGAGGCGGTTGCAGCAGTCGTATTGATGGTGGACGGTGAGCGATTCGCTGGGCTTGGAGATGAGGATGGGATTACTGCATAGGTCGTAATGGGTCGTTGTGGTTTGACCGAGGGCGTTGGTCTCTGTTTCAAGAAGGTCTCTGATATTGTAGGTTGTTTCTAAACTGTAGCGGTATTCGTTGTTGGCGTCGTAGATCTCTTGTTTGATGATTTGCGCAGTAGGAGAATAGCTTTGGTGGATTTTTTTAAGGAGTTTTTCTTGACCTGTTGAAAGGTCTAAGTAGCGCTCTTCGATGACTTCGGGCAATCCCAATGCGGGAGAAGAGGCGCGCGGCGTGATGATCTGAATAGCTCTTTGGGTAACGTTTGCGAGATCGTCTTTATTCGGACTGGAGCCGTTGTCGGTGATCTTTCGGATGAGGATGTTGTCTTCGTTGTAGAGGTAGAATTCGCGGAGGTAAATGGTGTTGCGGTCGCCGAAGAGTTTTGATGTGATCAGGTCGGTGTTGGGGAGGTAAGCAAAGCGGGTGTAAGAGCCGTCTTGTTCTTCAGATGTAGAGACAAGGTTGTCGCTGTCATAGGTATAGGAGATGGTGTAGGTGTCTGTTGCGTTGGGGCCTCCGGTCAGATTGCCTGTGAGTGTTTCTTCGAGGACATTGCCTTTGTCATCATAAGAAAGGGTGCGCGATTGGAGGAGCTGTCCATTGCTGTCGAGGAGGGTTTTGGTGTGCAGGTCGGTGCACTTTTGCCAGGTGTATTCGACGGTGCTGCTTAAGATCTGTTTCCCATTTGCTTTTTGAAAGTGCTCGATCCGTTTGGGCCTGGACTTAGAAGTGAAGAGAAAGAGGGTGAGGTTGTCTTCGATGTCGTAGACGCGTGTGCTGCCGGAGTAGCGGTAATGGCTGCCGTTCTCTTTTCTTCGGTGTTTATCGACAGAGTAGAAGAAGCGGTGGGTCTCAATGGCAGAGGAGTCGTTGCCGACAGGGAACGCGAGGGTTTTAACGCGGTCGCAGATGGGATCGTTGACGTTATGGACGTTGATGTATTCCGGGCCGACTTGGTTTTTTCCGGGATCGTAATAATGGGCGTTGAGGATCCTTCCATCGGGGAAAATACGCCGGCTGACAAGAGGGCCTCTGCGTGTGTGGGCAGAGCAATATTGATCGTCTTCTTCGGGAAGATGTGCGCTTTTGACGTGAGTTAAATAAAATCCCTTTTCCCGTTTTCCTAGCTTGTCGAATTGGTAATGGACGTTCCTTCCATCGCTGGTCTCAATGTAAAAGTTGTGGGTTGCGTTGGATTTTCCATGATAGTGGAACTTAGCCCATGCATAGGTCTTTGTGAGAGCGGGGTTGTGGGTTTGGATGAACTTAATCCGGTCTTCTTTGTCGTATTGGTAGGTTGTCCAGTTGCCGTTAGGATGCCGCTCTGATTGGAGGTAGAAGGTGATCTGGTCATTTAAGCGATCATCGGGATCGTTCTTGCTGTCGCATTGATAGAGGCGAAGGGTTCCATCGGAGCTGCGCATTTGGAACTTATGGCGGCTGAACCTCTCGATGCTCTGGTTTCTTAGGTTGGTCCGCGCTGAGATGATTCCTTTGCCGCAGTTGGTGATCCCATCTCCATCTTCTTCGATCTGCAAAGAATAGAGAGAGCGGTTGGAGCGTTGCTGCTGGTAGCAGATCGGCGAGCTGTTCGGATCGGCGGCATAGATTCGGTTGCGTTTGTCTTTGAACCCTGTTTTGAGAACGAGGGTCAGATGGGGCATGAACTGCCAGCCGCCATTATCCCCGATGCCGTCGCCGCTGATGTAATGCCGGGAGAGTTCGATCGGTTGGACTGCTTGGATGGTGAGGTCGTTTTGCGAAATGAACAGATCGCCTGTGATCGCATTGACCGAGCGGCAGAGGTTCCAAGCTGGCTCGCCTTCGGTAACAGCAGAGATGCGAGGATCTTTTGGATCAGATAAAAGGAGGAATGGAATGCAGATGAGGAAAAGCAGGGTGATGCGTTTCATGATCGCTCGACATTAAAAAAATGTTTGCCGAGGATAAGAGGGTTAAAGATTTGGGTGCAAGTGTTTATTTTATGATATGCCTATGCCAATTAGCCAGGGACATTTGCATTATCTGCGCACAGCTCATTTTCTGTTTCAGCATCAAAGGGTTGAAGAAGGGAAACGCATTTTTTCTTTTGTGTGACCATTAAACAGGCCATTGTTAGATGACTTGCCTCACACAACTTCTCCAGAGCGGTTTGATGAGCTAGATATTTATTCATGGATGGCAACAATTAAAAAGCCTTATGGTAGGTTTAACAATGCAGAAGTAGGAAGAAATTACTTTCATGATATGAATGGACTTTCTTCAAGCGTCATTGAGAAAGCAGATGCTACCTGGAGATACATAGAGTATACGCAGCGTTTCAATGCTGAACTACCTCTTAGCAACTCATCCGGAGAATTCTTTTCTGCACTTAGAATCGTAGAGACTTCCCCTATGTTTCCAAGAGATGCTCTTACATTAGAAGCTCAGCAAGCAGATACTCCACCTCCTCTTTTAATAACAGATCCAGAAAGCCGGGGTGGATGTTATCGAATAATCGATGATTTTTTTAGGATAGTTTCCTTTTTTTTGAACGATCCTTCAGTGTATGGCTGAATTTGGAGATTATTTAAAACGCGAACGGTTATTTTTTAACCTCTTGCCGCTTTAAGCACCGCCTTCGTGAAAAAATATCCTCAGTTCGTCGATCCAATTAAAGTACAAAGCCGAGAGGCAATGGATGAAAATCGCCTTAAAAGCGTGATTTTTCTCGGCAAATGAGTTTTGCAACTGCCTCTCAAGGCTTAGCTTTTCTTTTCGGTATTTTTGAAGGAAATTGTTTTAAAATCTGAGTATCCGGAGCCGTTAATTTCAAAGCCAGAGATTTGATCATTAAGGATATATTTGCACGTCTCAGAATAGATGGGGATGACCGGCATAGCTTCAATTAATAGCTTTTCTGCTTGCTTGAGGTGCAGTTTGCGTTGCTTGGCATCTGAGGATATAATGGCTTGATCAAGCAGATTTTGGTATTCTTGGTTTTCCCAGCGGGAACAGTTGTACGAGTAGCTTTTATCTTTGAAAATTTCTAAAAAATAAAAGGGATCTTCATAGACTGCGCTTCGCATGCAGCAGCCTAGTTGGAATTGTCCGAGGTTGAGCTGGGAAGAGAAAACGTTCCATTCGCTTCCTTCAAGACGGACGTGAATTCCAAGATTTTTTTTCCACATCTCCTGGATGGCTTCGTACACTGTTTTTTGGTACCCATAGGTACAATAACTTAATGTAATAGAAGGAAATGTTTTGCGGGTCAGGCCTAGTTCCGCCATTCCTTCTTCTAGAAGCAAATTTGCTTGTGCAATATCTGCATCATGGGTTGCTTCTTCTTTTCCAAGCAGCGTTAGTGTGTTGGGAAGAATGGTTTGGCAAGGCGAGTCTGCGAATAAAAGATATTTAGTTAGATCCGTTCGATTGATTGCATAGGAAAAAGCTTTGCGAATTTTAGCTGATTGAAACGGCATGGCATTTACATTGACGTATATCCAATTGACACGGGAAATCTCTTTGGAGCCAAAACGAGGGTCTTTAATGGCGGATGCAAGTATGTCCAAAGGAAAGGAGTCGAAAGGATCACCGACTAGATCAAGCTCGTTTTTTTCAAAAAGGGAAAATTGCGTGTATGTGTCAGCAACCATAAAAATGCTGACTTTATCTAGTTGAACGTGGGAGGCGTCCCAATAATGAGGGTTTTTTACCAGTTCCAGAACAGATCCTCTTTTCCATTTCCCAATGTTAAATGGTCCATTGAACACAATGGGTTCTTTAATATTGCTGTTAGGCATGGGAGAAAAAATTGGGTGGGAGACTAAATCTAAGAAGTAGGGGCTAGGCTGCTCTAGCTCAACTAATAATGTTCTTTCATCTAAAGCTTTAACTCCGATCTCCTCTATCGGAACTTGACCAAGTTTTGCTTTTTTAGCGTTTTTAATGATGTAAAAAAGATCTGCGCGAACACATAAACTATCGGGTTGGATGGCTTTTTTCCATGCTTGCGCAAAGTGGTAAGCTGTTACAGGCTCGCCATTCGACCATTGGTGCGGACGGATAATGAAGGTATAATGAGAAGATGAAGGGGAAATTTCTACTTTTTCAGCTCCAGCTAGCTCAGCTTTACCATTTTTATTTAGACGTGTTAGTCCTTCAAAAAGGGCTTTGCCTAATGTGCGTCCACGAATGTCTGTGCATAAATGGGGATGAAGCGAAGGGGGGTCTCCTTCGGGTAAATTGATTTTTAAGCAGGATAGACCGTTTTGTTGGTTGTCTGGTTTATAAAAAAAGGAAAAGTTAAGAATTAAAAAAAGCAAAACCGGAATGCACAACCCCAATAGAAGGAGATAGTTTTTTTTCATTTTTCACCTTTGACCGCTTGTTGAAATTTGCTTTAAATCGACATCCCCATTGGAAGCAATTGCAAAGTTTTTGATCCCTTTGGCAAGCACATATTGGTATTTTGGATTAAAAATCGGGATGACGGGCATGTGGTCGATAAAGATTTGTTCCGCTTTTGCAAATAGTTTCTCTCTTTCTGCTTGATTGGAACTTTGCAAAGCATTATCGATCAGTTTTTTATATTCAGCATTCTCCCATTGAGAAGAATTGTACAAATTATTTTTTTCTCGAAAAAGATGTAAGAACGACCTTTTGTAAAGATAGGGGCTGGAACGAAAGCATGTTGCAGCTTGAAATTCTCTTTTATCCAGCAAATAGGTTAACCGACTCCAATCCATCCCCAATATTTCAATTTCAATTCCTAATGCTGCGTATAGTTGGCGCTGCATTAAGTTAAGCATTTTTTCTTCACCTGTAATGCTTCCAAAAAGGAACGTGAGCTTTGGAAAAGCTTCTTTTGATATACCGAGTTCTTTTAATCCCTCGGCGAAAAAAGCTTGGGCTAAAGGAACATTGTTATCCCATTTTGATCGTTTGTTTGAAGGAGTTTTCAATAGAGAGCTGAAAGTGCAGGTTGCGCCTTCGAGAAATTTTACGAATTCTTTTCGATTAATCGCAGAGGCAATGGCTTTGCGAATATTGGCTGAATTCAATGGGAAAATTTGTGTATTTAAATAGAGCCAATACATATGGTCTACTTTTTGTTTTTTCCAGCTTTGTTTTTTGGGGATCTTTATGTTCAAATTAGGGATTAATGTGCTAAAAGGGTCTCCTAAGTAATCTAATTCTTCATTTATAAAAAGATCGCAAATCTGATGGATATCCTTAATAAGAGAAATGTTTATTCCTTTTAAATGAACGTTTTTTTTATCCCAGTAGTAGGGATTGGAGGTTAGACGGATAAGCTTGTCCCTTTTCCATTCTTTTAAAATAAAAGGGCCGTTGAACGAATTTGGTTCTTTTTCTCCTCGATATAGAGGAGAAAAAATAGGAAGCGCAATGAGCTGCAAGAAGTAAAATGCAGGGAATTCAAGTTCGACTATGAATGTTTTATTGTTTGCGGCTTTGATTTTTACTTCATTTAATGGTTTCAGTCGATTATGCACATCCCTTGCATTTTTAATAACATAGAATAGGTCGGAGCGCAGGCAGCTGGAATCGGGCGCGATTGCTTTTTTCCAGGTGCGTTCAAAGTCGTATGCAGTCACTTTTTCTCCATTTGACCAATGAAGTTCTCTGAGGGTGAACGTGTAGATTGTCTGACATGGAGAAATTTTAATTTCCCGTGCTGCGGCTGGCTCTGGAGTTCCGTCCTTGTCTAGGCGCGTTAAGCCTTCGAAGAGCGCTTTTCCAAGACAGCGCCCAGATTGATCAATAGCAATATGAGGGTTCAATGAAGGGGGATCCCCTTCTTGAAAATTCATTCTGAAAATTTTATTTTCTTTAGTTCGTGTCCGAACTATTTTTCCTTCCTTTAATGAGTTAATGAACTGATCAATTATATTTCTTCCATGGCTGGGTCGGAGATCGACAAAATAGAAATAGTAGTCGCGTTCAAAATACAAACTTCCATAAGCGATCGAAGAGCGGTCTTCTTTTTGAGCCTCTTTAATCAGCTCAATCAACTTTGCCTTGAGTTCCGTTGATCGAGTTTTGAACAGTGCCCAAGTGACTCTTTTCTCTCTTTTTTTTCGGACAACAAAGCCATCATGAGCCACATCTTTACCGATAAGAGATACAAGAGTGGAGAAAAGGTCTCCCATTGCCGAGGCTGGAATAAGCGTCTGCATCAAAGGCGGTGTGAAGGAATAGAACAACTCCTTTAGCAATGGATGGAAATTTTCGTGTTCTTTATTTAAACGGCTTTTAATTCTTTCAAGCTGTTTGTCTTGTTGAGATATGAGTCCGCCATAGTAGTCGCGAAATGGGCCGAAAATTTGCTCAATTATTTTTACGATATAGTTGCGTGCTTGTCTTAAATCAATCGACCAATTCTTTTTTAAAAATAGAGAGCAATCGATTTCAAAAGAGAGGATTAAAGCTTCTTTCAGATAGTTTTTCTGCATAGCCATCAAAGGCATAATGCGCTGCATGGCTAATTGTACCGAAGACGGCAAAATATTAATGGATTGCTCTATAGAGGAATGCTGTTTCTTTCTCACTCTTACAGCAACTGCGTTGAAACGTAAGATATCCCGCGTTTGCGACTGAAAGCTGATGATGACTTGGGGCAAGTCGGCTATAGCCTTCAATTCTTTAGATAGGACGACGACGCTTTTATAAATTTCTTCTTCATTATCAGAATATGAAAGGGAATATGTCAAAGATTGGATGACTTGTTCCAATTCCTTTGGAAGCTGTTTTTTTAAAATAGCTATGTCATTGTTAGAAATGTCTGTTCCACGCATTTTTTCAATTTCGAGGTAACAAAATAAAAAATGGGTTTTCTTTTCTCGGCAAAAATACACAGATTCAGGAATGATTTTGATCCCTGTGAGAATACAGCCAAGAGCTCGAAAAATATGTTTTTCTTCTAGAACCTCATGTTCATGGGCTAAGTTGATACCAATTGCAATACTTAAAGTTGAACCCGTCGGAGTCCGAGTTTTAAATAACTTGATTTGACAGTTGTATGAACTGGCATCTTCTTGTTGTTTCAAGGCTTTTTGCCGCATATAGAATTGAATGCGGACAAGGCGGGCTAACAACTTTAATGGATGTTTTTCTAAGAAGCTTGGATCAATGCTGATCCAAGTATGCAGCATGGTCTTCTTTAATAAAGTTTCTTCATAAAACTTTGGAAAGCGGTTTTGATATTTTTTTAAAAGGTTCCAGGCTTTTTGATCCGTAGAGCTAAGTAGGTTCATTTAAGCCTTTTTTATGTTTTCTTTATATTGAGTCCAAGCTCAAAACTTTTGAAGTATGCATTGATTTTTAAATTTATCACAAAGATCTTTTAAAGTATTGGTTTGTTTAAAAATCTGAACTTGTCGTTGAGTATCAAATAGCAAAGATGAGGCTGGAGATCCAAAAAAAGTTCCAGAGTCGAGTTGTGTGAAAAGCTGTTTATGGCATTGAGCTGTTTCATCGATACGCGCAATGCTGGTTGGTTCTATCATGAAATGGACGTTGCGCAAAGTAAAGCAAATTTTGAAATCTAATTTTCCTTGATCAGATTTCTGCAATTGAGTAGGATTCTTTTTCATTTTTGTTCCTGGCATTCGTTTCCAGGACACCCTATGCGAGAGTGGCGGAATTGGTAGACGCGCTACTTTGAGGTGGTAGTGAGGTTTTCCTCTTGGGGGTTCGAGTCCCCCCTTTCGCATTTCCCTTGTCTTTCTTTCAGTATTTGTTTGTCCACTCTTTCTGCTGGTTCGATTAATCTTTAGTAATAAATTCAAATAAACTATCCTTGGCTTTTAACCAAAAGCAAGCTGTTTTTGCCTTGGAAATCGACCAAAAACAGGCGTGTTTTGCCTTGGAAAATAGCCATGTTTAAGAGAATCATAGACTTACATCTTGACCTGTGGAAGATGGATAACCATCGGAAACCGCTCTTGTTGCGAGGTGCTAGGCAAGTGGGAAAGACTTACGCTGTTAGAAGATTAGGGCAGAGTTTTGAACATTTTGTCGAAGTGAATTTCGAACAGATTAAAGAAGCAATCGCAATCTTTGAAAAGGATCTTATTCCCGAGAGGTTTATTCGAGCTCTTTCTATCCTCGTAAAAGCACCGATTATTCCAGGCAAAACTCTTTTGTTTTTTGATGAAATTCAAGAAGCTCCCCAAGCAATTTTAGCGTTGCGATATCTCTACGAACAGATGCCTGACCTCCATGTCATTGCAGCTGGTTCGTTATTGGAGTTTGCAATTGAGAAAGTGGGGGTCCCAGTTGGACGGATCTCGATGTTATACATGTATCCGTTGTCTTTCATCGAATTTCTTGTGGCAACAGGAGATTCTCTGATGGCAAAGGAAATACTAGAGCATCCGATAGGAAAAAAAATGGATGATCCCATCCACGGAAAGATCCTCGATAAATTGGGGGAGTACTTATCTATTGGCGGGATGCCCGAGTCGGTCTCTCGGTGGGTCGAAACGCAAAATCCAGCTGAGTCTTTAAAGGTGTTGCAGCAGATCGCTGCAGCGTATCGTCAAGATTTTGCAAAATATGCTCGTAAATCCCAAGTGAAATATCTTGAACAGCTTTTTGCGCAAGTGCCTCATCTGATCGGTCGGGAATTTTCTTACCGTGAGATCCATGGAGAATACCGAAAACGTGAACTTGCCCCAGCATTGGAATTGCTTGAACGCTCAGGAATTATCCATGTGATCCGCCATTCTTCTGGACAAGGTGTTCCAATTGGGTCGGAAGTAGATTTTGAAACATTTAAAATCATCTATCTTGATATTGCTCTTTGCCAGGTTATTTTGGGATCAGATGTGTCTGTGTGGTTTTTAAAACCATTAGAAGGGTTTTCAAACAGAGGGGAGATAGCTGAAGGATTTATAGGCCAGGAGATGTTATGTTATAGCAATCCCGAAACCAAAGCGGAACTCTATTTTTGGAAGAGAAAAGAAAGAAATAGCTCAGCGGAAATAGATTATCTATGGCAAAGAGACTCTAAGGTTTTTCCAATCGAGGTAAAAAGTGGACATGGTGGAACATTGCGGAGTTTAAGGCTTTTTCTGGAATCCCATCCACACTCGATAATCGGAATTCGATTTTCAGCATTAGATTATTCGATTATTGAAGGTTTGGACTCTAGGCCGCTCTATGCTGCAGCGACCCTTGCTCATGAAAAGCAGGGCGAAGCCCTAATGAGCTTGCTTTCTGTGGATCCACACTCTGTCTTTTCCTAACATCATTTGATCTCCGAAAATTTCATCGACTGCCCGTTTGACCCCATCGAAAATGGGAATGCTTGGGTCGTAGTCGTGTCCTGCAAGGAGTCCGCCCGGTTTGACCTTGGGCAGCCAGCTAAGGATATCTTCTTTGACTTGGGTGTATTCATGGTTGCCGTCGATGAAGACGAGGTCGAAATCATCGGGAGCGTGGCTGATGGCATCGCGCGATGTCATCCGAAGGATGGTAGTATGGGAATCATTGCGGAATTGTTCTTGGACTGCCTGGAAGGCTTTTTCATAATGTTTGGTCTTGCGGGAGATGGGCGATCCGCTCTGGATGTAATCGGAGGTGATTGCCCAAGGATCGATGAGGAAAAGCTGGGCTTCTGGAAAAAGATGCCTGAGCAGGCGGGAGGTCTCCCCCTTGTTCACGCCAATCTCAGCAATTTTTTTGACATCGACATTGAGCGCCCAAGAGATATAGGAAAGATAGGGCGCCCGATGGTTGATGGTGCTGAGCTTAAAGGCTTCTTTCCAATGCACTATGTTTTCTCCTGATGATGCGCGGCGAGCTTCTCGCCTTAGGTTTAGAAGGCAGTTTAGCAGCTGTCCTGATTTTTTCATGACGATAAAGGGCGCCATTGTCCCGTGGAGGGGGAGGAGTTTTGGATTTTCCAGCCATTCTGAGCGCGATCGCTATAGCTTGTTTTTGAGGGTGTCCCGCTGCAATGAGTTCGCGGATGTTTTCTGAAATGACTTTTTTGGAAGATCCTTTTTTTAATGGCATCGTATTTTTACCTTTTGTTGCGAGACTGTCTCAAGGTTCATCGTCCTTTCTTCAGGTGCGGAATCTTGAAACGGGCTCTTTGTTTTAGCGAACGGAGTTCTCTACAAAATAAGAGGAGAGCAATTGTGGCCATCAGGGCGGCGAACAAGTAAAAGTAAGAGATTTTTTGAGTCAGGAGGAGGCCGCCTGCAAGAGGGCTGATGAATTGGGCCATGGCCAGGACCGATTGGCTAAGGCCCATGATTTCACCTTGTATGTTACGGCTTGCTGAAAGAGAGATGAGATTGAGGAGATTGCTAAGCGCGATCGAAGATGCCGCTGCTGCAATGCTGTTGACGAGGATAAAAAGGGAGTAGCCGCTTGCCGTAGGCAGCCGGCTGGCCAAAAATAGGAAGAGGACAAGGACAATGAGGGGAATGAGGGGGATATTGGGAAGAGGGAGGCGGTTGATGATGGGGCGGTTGAGTACCGTTCCTGCCAACGTCCAACAGAGGCCTATGGCGATCAGGCCGATGACCAGCTGTTCTCGTCCCACATGATAGCGTTCCAGCGAATAGCCGGAAAACCATTGCATGATGATCAGCCAGCTGATTGCAAAGAGAAGAAGGATGCAGTAGAGGGATTGGTGGGAAGAGGAACTAAATGCTTTGGAGAGGTTATGGAACGCTTTGCCAATTTGGAAGGAGCGTTTGGTGCGAGAGCGGAGCGGTTCTTGGAAGAAAATGGCCAAGATCAAAATGTTGATGAGCGCTCCGCCCGCAGCAAAATAAAAGGGAATGGCGGCATTGAACGCAGAAAAGAGCTGAGGATTGGAAAGGTCGCCGCCGATGAGCATGGCAGCGATCCAGCTCAATCCGCCGATACCTGTGAGCAGACCAAAATTTTTAGCTTGCGCTTTGGGAGTTTCGCTTAGGTCGGTAAGGGTTGCAAGGCAAAGGGTCAGGTTGCCCGAAAAAAAGCCGGTAAAAAGTCGGCTGAAGATCAGTAGGTAAAAGGCTTTGATGGCAAGAGCGTAGATTGTAAGAAGGCTTCCTAGGAAGATTCCGCTGAGGGTAAGATAGAAGGCAAATTTTCTTCCGTGCCGATCTGCCAAGCTGCCGATGAGCGGAGCCCCTAAGAAGAGTCCAAGAGGGAATCCGGCGGTTAGGATACCGAGCAGGACGTTGCGATGGGATAGGGAAGTTGTGATGGGAAGAAAGTCGTAAAGGGAAGTGAGGATGAGCGAGGAGAACAGGGGGAACACGATGGCGAAGCTGAAAGTATCGAGAAAATAGATCAGGTAAACAGGGAAGAGTTTTGTTCTTCGCATATTCCTTGGGTCTTTTCTTCACCATACGGATCCAGGAATTTTGGTGTTACTGTTTTTCGACGTTTCTTTAATCCTGGCGGATCCGATCGCGGAAGTAGGCTGCGATGAGGTCGGGAAAGCGGGACGGGATGTTCAGGGAGCGCAATTGGGAAAATTGCTGGGTGCTTTCCAGATGGGCAAGGGTTTGCCATTCTTCTTCATTGAATGAGAGGGCAGGCGGTGCTTGATGGTGGATGCAGACGCTTTCTCCATGATGGAGGAACCGGGCTGGAGCATCGGCGCAGTGGGTGCATTCGACAGATAGGGCGATGAGCCCTTCATGGCGGAGGAGTTTAAGGCGGAAGCTGGCAAGAAGTGCTGCATGGTCGTCGAACAAGGGGACCTGCTTTAAGAAGGAGCGGAACAGCAGGTAGAGTGATGGAGCAGGCTTGCCGGGCAGTTGGGATTGCAAGATAGCTTGGGCAAGAGAGCCCGCAGTTTGAAGGTAGGCATATTGCTCGCGTAGTCGCAAGTGTTCATCGATAATGGTCCCATCGACATACCGGAAGAGATCGGACTTGCCTTTTTTGAAGTGGACCTCGACTTGGGAGAATGGGGTGCTCAGCGACAGAAGGCGGAAATTTTTTTTAGAGATCCCTTTGATGATCAGGCTGATCAGACCGGCTTCTTGGGTAAAGAGGGTGATGATCCGCTGCCGTTCTTTGTAGTCGAACGCGCGTAGAACGATCCCTTCTGCTTTTTCTTCTTGGATCATAACAGGCCATGCTGTGATTTGATCTTATGTATATCACAACGAAAAGGCCTTAGACAATGGTTTAAGAGACGCGCTACTGTCAACTTTCGTTTGCACTATGTAAATGATTAGATTTTAAAGGGTGGAAACGAAAGTTGACAGTAGCGCATCTCTAAACTTCATGGATAAGGCTGTGTCTTAAAATAATAATTATCGTTAAAAGTTTAGATTTAAGATAAATATTGTTGATGCTAAAATCGTTCGTCAATTTTCTTATAACCTAGAGAAAGATTAACTCAAATCTATACACATACTGTAATTGCGCTTTGCCTGAGCGTCCTTAAGCGAAAACACGATTACAGTATACATACCGTGCTTTGAAAGATTTTGTGAATTTAGACGCAAGCAAAGCAAGCCGCAGGTCGAACTTTAAGAAGCCTGAATAAGAGCAACTTTCCCGGATAGGAAAGGTGAACGAAGAGGATTGAATTAGCGAAACTGCAAGCAAACAAAGTCCGCAAGCTAGATCAAATCACGGAAGAACATAGAAAAGAGCGGGGCAGAAGAATTTGCACCGAAGAAAAATCATTCGCAACCACATTGGAATAATATGACTCATCGAGTAACCCCATTTAGTTCGTTGAATACTTGTTTGACAGTTCAGCCTGCTCAAGTAGAGGCTCTTGCTAATCAAGACATCCTTTTTAATATTTTTTGCACGGGAGTGAATGTTTCAAATCTGTTGAATTTTTCCTTAGTGAACCGATTGTGGTGTCAAGTCTCCACACATCCGCATTTATGGTCGGCAATTTGTCGCCAAACAGGAATTCCAGTTCCTCTTGATACGACTCAATCACGCAATGCCTATTTTTGTCAGGCTGGTTCATTGGTTCTGGAAAAGGTTAGAAAATGTAGCGTTCCATTAATAGAAGAAATTGATATAAAAATCGATTTTTCTAACTGTTTTGTTCATTTTGTAGACAATGCCTATATGATTGTTCAAGACAAATCCACAATTTCAGTATGTAGTTTGGAAACGGGTGAAGTCATTAATACGATTGCGCCAGGTCAACAAATTTTTTCCGTATGCAAAATTCAAAAAGAGATCTATTTAAGTCTAGCTGATCGAACAATCCAAGCTTATAGCCTAACTATGGGAGCGCAAGAACCGCTCTTAACGATACAAGCGCATGCGGATGAAGACATTAAAAGCGATCCTTATCCTAATGAAATGATTTATCTTATTGCAAATGACCGTTGGTTGATTAGTCGCTCAAGCAAAATGGTAAAGCAATGGGACCTTGCGACTGGGCAATGTGTTTCAAGCATTTCGATTGTTGATCTTGGTGTTAATCAACTCCAAATTGATCAAAATAAGCTCTATGCTACGATATATGGTCCAAATGGTAGCCATTTCTTAAGTGCTGTAGATCTTAATCAATGCGAATTAATTTTTGCAGAGAGCATTCCTGTGCCGACATATTACGTCAATATATGCGGCAGTAGTTGTTCTTATCTTGTAGATGTTGAACAATCATCGGATTTGTCAGATTCTGAAGAATCAGGATTTAACGCTCAATCAACTGAAATTCAAACATTAAATCTTCGATCTCAACAAACTTATAGCAGAATTCAGGTTCAAACAGGGTTTTCTCAAGTAACTTATCTAAAAACTTTCAGCGGCTTAGCAATTTTAGCGCGAGATGGTTTCGATCCCGATAAAATCTATAATGATTTCATGGAAATCACTGATCCTGATGTTGTTGAGATTATAGATCTTAAAGCTAGAGCTGTATTACATCGTATACAAAAACACCAAATTCATCAATTTGGCCAACGATGGTCTATAGATATATCTCATGCCACGATTTGTTATGCGACTGAACAGGGGAAGGTTGTAAAAATCACATTTCCTCAAGAGGAACATATTGCCAAAAAAAGGACAAATAATGATGTTCAGACGATTGATAATAAGCGGTGCAAGATAGAAGGTAAAGAATGCAGCGATATTGGCCTATGAGCTGAAAAATCTGTTGTGATTTGCTCATACTCTTAGTCTAAGAGATATGCGGTTCGTCGCAAATCCTGCATCTTACCTATCTCTACTATGCATCTAAGAAAGGGTTATTAGATCCTCAAATACCTTCAAAGTAGCATTATGGGCTGAGGCTTGGTCGAAATCTGGTTGTTTTTTTTCTGAATAAATGGTTATGCTGGCTGACTTTATTAGTTCCAGTGCACCGATAGCTCAATCGGATAGAGTACCCGGCTTCGAACCGGGTGGTTACAGGTTCAAGTCCTGTTCGGTGCATGTTTTTAATTCTATGAAAGATCTTTCTCCCATTTCTATTTTTCAATGCACGCAGAAAAGCTACGCTGAGGCTGTGGCCGCACGTTTAGGGCGCGGCAGGCAGCATGCGATGCTCCTTTATGCCAAATGGTTCCAGGAAGGAACTTTGGAAGGGCTGCGGGAAACAGTTGAGCCTCAAGCTGTAAAGCTTGTTGATGAGATGGTCCGGACCACGGATTTTGACTTGCCGGGTGTTGGCGGGGAGAAATTGGAAGGAGAGACAAAGAAATTTTTACTGCGCTTTAACGATGGCCTGGAGAGTGAATCGGTGTTGATCCCGATGGAGTCGGGAACGACGCTGTGCCTTTCATCGCAGGTCGGATGCCGAATGGGCTGCGCCTTCTGCGAGACCGGGCGGATGGGGCTGATCCGCCATTTGAAGAGAGAGGAGATCGTCGCTCAAGTTTTTTATGCACGATTTATCCTTGGATCAGCGGTCAGGAACATCGTTTTTATGGGGATGGGAGAGCCATTCGATAATTACGATGAGGTGATGGGAGCGGTACGGATTTTAACAGAGCCCTCCGGTCTGGGGTTCGGGCCAAGCCGTATCACGATTTCTACTAGCGGAATAGTCGATGGGATCTACCGGATGATCGAAGATGCCGATCCAGCCATTAATCTGGCTGTATCGGTCAATGCGCCATCCGACGAGGTCCGCAACCGGATCATGCCGGTCAACCGGAAATGGAACATGGCGGCTCTCAAAAATGCGATGCTGGATTATTGCGCGCATCCTCGAAGGGAGATTTTTGCTGAGTATGTGCTGATCCAAGGCGTCAATGATTCTTTGGAGCAGGCGGATATGCTGGCCGATTATCTGCGCGGACTCCGCGTCAAGGTCAATTTGATTCCGTATAATCCTCAATCTAAAGATCGTTTTGCTCCTCCGACCGATGAGGTGCGCGAGAATTTTCTCGAACGGATGAGGGAGCTGGGCTACCACACCTTGCTGCGCGGAGCAAAGGGACAGAAAATCATGGCGGCCTGCGGCCAACTGGGAAATGTCCAATTGAGAAAAAGCTTGCGGAAGAATGGACAATTTTCTTTAGAAATTGTAGACTCCAAAACTTAAACAATCGGTTGACGCGGGGTTTTTTTATGGTCGATAAGAAGAAATTTGCTGAAGAAGATGCATCCGGCTACAGAATTGATATCGTTGGAAGAAATGTCCAAGTGACTGAGCCGATGAAAAATTATGCTTGGGACAAACTCTCCAAAATTGAGCGCTTTCACAACCACATCATGCATGTCCATGTGACGTTGGATATCCAAAAATTAGAGCACATCTGCATTCTGATGCTCAAGATCGACCATATCCAGATCAAAGCGCAGGCGAGCAGCACCGACATGTATGTTTCTGTCGATAAGGCGGTCGACCGTCTGCAGAACCTCCTTCGCCGCTACAAAAGCAGGATCCAGGACCATCATAGGAAAGCCCTTTCCATCGTCGATATGCAGGTCAATGTTTTAAAGAAGCCGATTGACGAGATCGCAGAGATCAATGCGGAGATCGAGCACGAGTCCAAGCGGATGAAGGACATGGTTTTGACCCCTCCTCAATTGATCGGATCGGAAACAAAACCTTTAAAGACGCTGACTGTCGATGAAGCTCTGATGAAAATGGAGTTGTCTGGCGACCTCTTCTTGATTTACCGTTCTGAAGAGGATTGCAAACTGAAGGTCCTTTATCGGCGGACCGACGGCAACTATGGCCTCATCCAACCGGAATAACCGGCAAATTTTCGATTCTTTCCGCGGCATCTGGGTGAAGGCGACTCCTGAAGAGATCGTTAGGCAGTCGGTGCTGCGGAAAATGGTCCATGATCTCGGGTATCCTCGTGAATTGATTGCGGTGGAAAAAGAGATCGGCGAGCTTGTCCCTATAAATTCTGTATCGGGTCCTCAGCGTCGGATCGATATTGTCTGTTTCAAAAAAGATTTAACTTCCGGATTGCGGCCTTTGATCCTGATCGAGTGCAAAGATGAGACGATCGCTCAAAAGGCGATCGACCAAGTGATCGGGTATAACGCGTTTATCAAAGCGCCGTTCCTATCGGTCGTCTCTCGTAAAGGAGAGATCATTGGCCAATGGAATGCGCGTCAGCAGAATTATCAGTTCCGAAGGGGATTTCCGAGCTACCAGGAATTGCTCGAATATGTTATTCTGGACAACACTCCTGCATAGTATTTTTTTGATCGATGAATGGTCTAATGTTCTAATCTAGGAAAAGCGCATGGCTTTAGTGCAATCTTCTGTTTCATCTTCCGCTTTACTCGACCTGAAAGGAGACCTTTCCCAGGTCGAACTGATCTGTGTGTATGGGATTGGCGATGGGGCTGTCTATCGGCAGCTGCGCTCTTGGCTGCAAAAGC